>JBLNEU010000355.1:0-14673 GCA_050263015.1 Deltaproteobacteria bacterium
ACACGGGCGAATATTGCGGATACGACGTCGATTTCGTCAAGACGATCGCGGCCAGGCTCGGCGTCAAGGCGATCTTCACCCCCGTGACCCCCGCGAACCGGATCCCCGAGCTCCTCGAAGGGGGCATCGACATCATCGCCGCGACGATGACGAAGACTCCGGACCGCGCGAGGCTGGTCGACTTCAGCGACGCCTATTTCGTCGCGTCCCAGAAGGTCATCGCGAGGAAGGGGGCGGTCGGCAGCCTCGGGGACCTCGGCGGCAAGAAGGTCGGGACGGCGAAGGGGTCCGCGTGGGAATTCAACCTGAGGACGAAACTTCCCGGCGCGACGGTCGTCCCCTTCGACAAGGGCGCTGGCGCCCTCGAAGCGCTCCGCAAGGGCGAGATCGATGCGGTCTCCACCGACGAGAGGATCCTGGCCGACATCCTGCCGAAGCTCCCGCAGGGGTCGTTCGAGATCGCCCGGGTGACGATCGCCGAAGAGCCGTACGTGATGGCGGTGCGCAAGGGCGACAAGGAGCTTCTGCGGGTCGTCAACGAGACGATCCGTGAAATGGCGGGGAGCGGGGAGGCGCAGAAGGTCGGCGACAAGTGGTTCTCCCGGGAGCCGGTCGCCCGTCCGCCGGCGGGTTCCGCCGCGGGCGTCGTCGTCCGGAGAAGCGGCGACCTGACGCGGTTCGTCGTCATGCCGATCAAGGGCGTCTTCGCGCCGGGGGCGGACGTCGACTTCTTCGACCCCGCCGGGAATTTCGTCGCCAAGGGGAAGGTCAAGAGCTTCTACACGGACGAGATCTACGTGGACATCGATCCGGCCGGGGCCGATGCCGTGAATTACGGGTTCGTCGTCGTGATGAACCTGCCTGACGCCGCCGCCAAGAGTCTCATTCTGGAGAAACAGGAGGTCCTGAAGTCCGTCACGGACCAGATCCGGAGCGAGACTGAGGCCCGGCAGGAAAAGATCGCCGCGGCGGACGAGGCGATGGCGAAGCAGAGAAGGCGGGAACAGGTCGAATTCGAGCGCCAGAAGATGCAGCTCGATTACATGTACGACAACTACTATTACGGCTGGTACGGATCCCGCTGGTGACGATCGTCCGGCCGGGCCCCCTCCCGGCCGCCTCGAGGCGGCCGGGAGCGCCCGTCATTGTCCCGCTTTCTTCGCCCGATTCTGGACGTAGGCGTCCCGGACGGCGGCGTACGGGTCCAGCGACGATCTCTTCATGTCCTCGTAGTCGCCGATCGAGAGGGAGATTTCGTTCTCCGTCTTGTACGCGCGGACGCCGGACTCGATCAACGGGTCCCCGATGTAGGTGAGCGGGTCGGCGAGGTAGTCTCCGGCGAGCCCCACCGTGTCCCGCGCGGTCGAGGGCCCCAGGATCGGCCACACGATGTAGAACCCCTGGCCCAGGCCGTATCGGCCTAGGGTCTGCCCCAGATCCTCGTCCCGCCGCTCGATGTCGAACCCGGTTCGGGCGGGGTCGAAAAATCCGGCCATCCCGATCGTCGAATTGATGACGAATCGCAGCAGCTCGGCGCCGGCCCCCTTGAGCTTGCCCTGGAGAAGGTTGTTCGCGAACCGGGCGGGCGTCCCGAGGTTGGAGAAGAAGTTCCGCACGGACAGGCGCACGCCCTGGGGCACGACCGCCCGGTAGCCTCGGGCGACTGGCTTCATGACCCAGAAGTACGCCTTGTCGTTGAAGACGAAGAACGCCCGGTTCACCGGCTCCAGCGGGTCGGCGATCGACTCCGCGGCATGGTCGGGCTCGGCCGCGGCGGGCTCCGAGAGCGCCGCGTTGTCCGGGGCGGGCGGCGGGCCCGGCTCCTCCGCGCGGGCCCGGACGGAGCCGGCGGAGAGGACGACGGAAAGAAGAATGGCGGCGGCTGCGACCTCCCTCTTGCGCGTCAGCGACAACGTCTCTACCCCCGCCACGGGTCTCATCCGGTCTTCCCTTTGCACCGTATGATGCTCGACCGCCGGATCGGGATTGGCCGAAACCCGGGGGAAAGCGACTTTTCCGCAACGACTGCCATCGTAATGGATGTGCGGGGACGGCAACCGGTGCCGTCGCGCGTCGTCCCCGCCGGACAAGACCCGGGGTGACGGCATGCTGTGGGTTGCGGAATCGCTCGGGACTCGCACGATGAGGGGGATCGACGCGCTGGGGAAGATGGGAGTGTTCCTCTGCGCGGCCGCCGCGAGCGCCTACCTCCCGCCCTTTCGGGTGCGCCACGTCGTCAGGCAGATACACTTCATCGGCGTAAAATCGCTGCTCCTCATCGTCCTGACCGCCGCGTTCACCGGAATGGTCCTCGGCCTCCAGGGCTATTACACCCTCCGCAAATTCGGGTCCGAGGGGCTGCTCGGCGCCGCGGTCGCCCTCTCGCTCATCCGCGAGCTCGGCCCCGTGCTTTCCGCGCTCATGGTCACGGGGCGCGCCGGCTCCGCCCTGACGGCCGAGATCGGGATCATGCGGATCGGGGAGCAGATCGATTCCCTCGAGACGATGGGGATCGACCCCGTCAAGTTCCTCGTGTCGCCCCGGATCCTGGGCGCCCTCGTCTCGCTGCCCCTTTTGTCGGCGCTGTTCGACGTGGTCGGCATCGTCGGGGGATACCTCGTGGGGGTGAATCTTCTCGGCGTCAACGCGGGGGCCTACTTCGGCCAGATGGAGGCAAGCGTCGGGCTGACCGACATCGTCAACGGCGTCTGGAAATCGATCGTCTTCGGACTCATCATCGCCTGGATCTGCACCTTCAAGGGGTACTTCGCGGGGCGGGGAGCCGAGGGGGTCAGCCGGGCAACGACGTCCGCCGTCGTGCTTTCCTCGGCGCTGATTCTGATCTCGGACTACGTCCTGACGTCGGTGCTGCTGTGAGCGGGAACCCCGGGAACTGCGAGCCGTGCGGATCCGAGAAGCTGTCGGCCCCCGGCGCATTGCCGCTGATCCGCCTGGTGGGCGTCGAGAAGTCGCTCGAGGGGAAGAAGGTCCTCGACGGGATCGACCTCGACATCCCCCGGCAGCGGATCACGGCGGTGATCGGCCTGTCCGGAGCGGGCAAGAGCGTCCTGCTCAAGCACATGATCGGACTGATGAAGCCGGACCGGGGGCAGGTGCTGGTCGACGGGGCGGACATCGCCCGCCTGTCCCGCAGGGAGCTCCACGGGATCCGGAGGCGGTTCGGAATGCTGTTCCAGGGAGGCGCGCTGTTCGATTCGCTGACCGTTTTCGAGAACGTCGCGTTCCCCCTGCGCGAGCGGACGGCGCTCGGAGAGCCGCAGATCCGGGAGCGGGTCCGGGAGCGCCTCGCCCAGGTCGGACTCGAGGATGCCGGCGGGAAGTTCCCGGGCGAACTCTCCGGAGGGATGGTGCGGCGGGTCGCTCTCGCCCGGGCCATGGTGACCGATCCCGAGATCATCCTGTTCGACGAGCCCACGACGGGACTGGACCCGATCATCCGGAACTCGATCCTCAACCTCATCTGCCGCACGTACCAAAGGCACTGTTTCACGATGGTGATGATCAGCCACGACATCCCGGAGATCTTCCAATGGTGTCACCACGTGGCGGTCGTCCACGAGGGGAAGGTGATCGAAGCGGGTCCGACGGACGGTGTCGTCGACTCCCGGAATCCGGTGGTGCGGCAGCTGATCCGCGGGGACATCGCCGGACCGGTCCATCTCATGTAAGGGGGAGGCCATGAAGCGGTTCAACGTGGAGACGGCCGTCGGGCTGTTCGTGATCCTCGGCATCGCGGCCCTCGCGTGGCTGTCGATCCGGCTCGGAAAGCTCGAAATCGTGACGGGCGATTACGTCCCCGTCCACGCCGAGTTCGCCTCGGTCGCCGGGTTGAAGAAAGGGGCGAGCGTGGAGATCGCCGGCGTCCCGGTCGGGAAGGTGGATGCCGTCGTTCTCGACGGGAACAAGGCCGACGTCCGGATGAAGATCCGCAAGGGGATCGGCCTGGGGGACGACACGGTCGCGTCCGTCAGGACGATGGGATTGATCGGCGACAGATACATCAGTTTGTCGCCCGGGGCGTCGGACCGGATGATCCCGCCGGGCGGGAAGGTCCGGGAGACGGAGTCGCCGCCGGACCTCGACCAGCTGATCGCGGAGCTCATCCATGGAAACGCGAAATAGGAATGTCGTTCTGGCGGCGGCCGTCGGGCTCCTCCTGGCCGCCGTCCCGGGGGCGGCGCGCGCCGTCCCGGGTCCCGCCGGCCAGATCCGCGCGACGATCGACAACGTCATCGAGATTCTCAAGAGGCCGGACCTGAAATCCGGCGCGCGCTCGGAGCAGCGCCGGGAGCTTCTCCGGCGGCAGATCGCGCCGGCGTTCGACTTCGAGGAGATGTCGAAGCGCTCCCTGGGACTCGAATGGCGGAACAGGACGCCGGAGGAGAGGGAGGCGTTCGTCCGCCTCTTCACGCAACTCCTGGAAAACGCGTACCTCGGGAAGATCGAGTCGTACCGTGGAGAGACGATCAGCTACCTCCGGGAGACCATCGATCCGCCGTACGGCGTGGTCCACACGGTCGTCGTCACGTCCCGGGGACAGGAGATCCCGATCGACTATCGGATGCTCCAGGAGGGGGATCGGTGGCGCATCTACGACCTGACGATCGAGGGGGTGAGCCTCGTCGGCAACTACCGTTCCCAGTTCAACGCCATCCTTCGGAAATCGTCCTTTCCCGAGATGATGGACAGGCTCCGTGATACGATCCGGAAGCAGGAGTCATGACAGGCCGGGGACCGGGAACGACGCCCGCCGCACCGGGGTCATCCGGCCGAACCGTCACCGCGGGAGGAATCCGATGTATCCGTTCAAGGCGCTCGTTCTCGCGTCGCTCGGGGGCATTCTTTTCGCCGGCTGCGCCGCCGGCTCCCGGACGTCGCTTCGCCCGCCCGGCGAGATCCCGTACCCGCCGAAGGGGGAGGTCAAGGCGGAGGAGATCTTCCATCTTCCGACGGGGATCGCGATGTCCTTCGAAGGGATGATGGACATGGTCTCGGCGGCCCGGCTCGTCTGCGTCGGCGAGACTCACGACAACAGGCACGCCCACCGGGTCGAGCTCCTCGTCATTCGCGACCTCGCCAGGCGGTTCCCGGGGAAGATCGCCATCGGGATGGAGATGTTCCGCGAGCCGCAGCAGGACGCGCTGGACCGCTGGACGCGGGGGGAGCTCTCCGAGCTCGAATTCCTCAAGGCATCGAAGTGGCACGAAAGCTGGGGGTCCGATTTCGGCAATTACCGGGAGATCCTCGAGTTTGCGAGGGACAACCGGATCGACGTGATCGCGCTGAACCCGCCGAAGGAGCTTCAGCGCGAAGTGAGCCGGACGGGGCTGGACAACGTGCCCGCCGAGGTCGCCGCGAGGCTTCCCGTGACCGCTCCGCCCGACCCGTACCAGCGGGCCACGATGAAGGCCGTGTACGGGGGACATCTTCCGTCCGAGGGGATGTTCGACTCCTTCTTCCGCGTCCAGATGCTGTGGGAGGAGTCGATGGCGTCGCGGATCGTGGAGTACCTCAAGAGCCCGCGGGGCGAGGGGAAAAGGATGGTGACCATCACGGGGGGCTGGCACGTCCGGTACGGGTTCGGGGTCCCGAAGAAAACGATCCGCCGGATGCCGATGCCCTACGCGATCATCCTTCCCGAAGAGATCAGCATACCCGCGGACAAGGCGGATCAGATCATGGACGTCGATCTCCCGGAGATTCCCCTCCTGCCCGGCGACTTCGCCTGGATGGTCCCCTACGAGGACATCGAGAAGGACAAGGTGCGCATGGGCGTCAGGATCAAGGAGGACGACGGCAAAATCGTCGTCGAGGGCGTCGAGGACGGGTCACCGGCCGCGAAGGCAGGCATCGCCGCGGGGAATGTCATCGTTTCGCTCGACGGGCAGCCGGTATCTGACCTGACCGACGTCTCCTATATCGTGGGCGCGAAGCGCGAGGGGGACAAGGCCGCCGTCGTCGTCCGCCGGGAAGGAGCGGAACAGACGCTCGAGCTGACCTTCTTCAAGATGCCGAAGAAGGCCCATTAGCCCGCACTTGGCCCGGGTTTCGTCGGCGCGGCTGCCCGGATCAGCGGGACGGGTCCTCGAGGAGGTCCAGCAGGAGCGCCAGGGCGCATAGGCCGAGCAGCCCCGAGAGCGACGCCATCCGGACCGCCTCGAGAGGCTTGCTGAAGATCGCGGGGGGGATGATGTCGCCGGTGTACAGAACCCCGAGCGACATTGCGCCCGCCCACTGGACCCACAACGGATCCAGGGTGAAAATGAGGACCCCGTAGAGGAAAAGTAGCGCTGCGATGATCGGGATGTCTCGCCTTGTCTTCTTCCGGACTGTTTTATTTTCCATCGCTCGCGCCTTTCGTCGTGGAACGCAACATTGAGTTTCCGCGTGCGTCCTCACTACTTAGTACGTGTATCGGGTAATAAAGATTCATCGGATGCTGAAATTTATTGATTTTCCGATTTTACTTAAAAGAATTCCGAATAGAATATGTCAAAACCATATTTTATTAATCCCGCGTGGTTGGCGTAATTCCGACAAAGCATTTTATTCGGCGGATGGTGGATACGCGCTCGGACGGCGTTCTCCGCGATGCAGATCTTCATTCCGCGGGTAACTGCTTGCGGCGTCGCGCGAATCTTGCAGGCGTGGCGGCGGCGTGCGTCGATGGCGGCCGTTTTGGACGCGCCGTGGATGAACGAAATTCATGAGTTACGCGGCGTTCGGCTTTCCCGATTCCGCGCCTCAGGCGCCGATGATGCCGCGCAGCCTCGACTCGTCGATGACGATCAGGCGGCCGTCGCGCCGGATCATCCCCTTGCGGGAGAGCCGGTTCATCTGGGTCGTCACCGTTTCGCGGGTGGTCCCGATCAGCTTGGCCAGGTCTTCGTGGGTCAGCCGGAGCGGGATCTTGGTGCCTTTCGCCGTCTTCACGCCGTGCTCGCCGGCGAGATTGAGGAGGACCATCGCGAGCCTGTGATAGGACCAGGTATGCCCGAACTCCGCGAACTCCCGCTCCACTTTCGCAAGGCGCCTCGAGAGGATGCGGATGAAGTTCTCCGCAACGGCTGGAACGGAGGCCAGGAGCGTCACGAAGTTCTCACGGGACAATACGGCGGTCCTGACGTCCGTCGCGGCCTGCGCCGAAAAGGCGCGCCGCTCCTCCGAGAGGATCAGCTCTCCGAAGACATCGCCGGCCTTGAAGAGGTGCAGGATCGTCTCCGCGCCCTTTTCCGAGACGGAGAAGAGCCGCACGACCCCCTCCTTCACGATCCCGAGGAACTCGGCCGGGTCGTCCCTGGAAAAGATGACCGTCCCCTGCGCGTAACGCCGCTCGGCGCACATCGCGGCGATCCTCTGCGCCTCCGACTCGGAAGTTCCCCGGAACAGCTCGGCGACTGTCAGGACAGACAGCGGCATGGCTCCATCTTGACACCCCCGGGCGGATCTAATCAACATTCCGTGGGGCGCGCAAGGAGCTGCGCCCGGGGAATCGATGGGGATCCGGGCGAAAGCGGCGGGCGGTCGCACCCGCCTTCATGCATGCCGCCCCGTCCCTTGCCCCCCGCGAGCTAGTCCGGCGACGGCGTGCCACGCAGGCCGCGAGAGCCATTCCGTCCGCGTCCCCGCGGCCGCCACAAGCACCGCCGCGGCCAGGATGCCGAGCACGCTCAGCGCCGAGGCCGAGTGAAGCGTCTCGCCTGCCCCCGCGGACATCGCCGGCGGCAGCGCCGCCGGACAGATGACGCCCACGGTCATCTGGCCCGCCCATGCGATCCATTCGGGATCGGGGGGCAGGACGATGGCGACCGCGAAGGCCGACAGGAGCACCGCGATCACCGCGCACTCGCCCGGCCGGGAGAGTCCTCTTTTCCCTTCGCTGATCATCGCGCACCCCTCGGGCCGGAGGCGGGGGACCGGCAGAGATCCGCACCCGCAAAGTGTGAAAGGTTTCACAGCCGCCGGCGGACCGTACGGCCTAACATTGCGTGTATGGGGGGCTCCAACGGAAGCGGATGCGGCCGGCAACCGTCGGACAGGCGCCCGTCGGGCGACGGATCAAGGAGGGGTCGAGATGGAAACCGGGGCGATGGCGGAAGGAAAAATGATCAACCGGTGGTGGCGCGTCGCGGGAGCGCTGCTCATGAACCTCCCGCTGGGAGCTCTATACGCGTGGAGCATCTTCGTGCTCCCGCTCGAGAAGGAGTTCGGGTGGACCCGGACGCAGACGTCGTGGGTCTTCACCATCGCGGTCTTCGTGTTCGGGCTCAGCTTCATCCTGGCGGGGAGACTCCAGGACAAGAAGGGCCCGTTCTGGGTCTCGGTGACGGGGTCCGTGCTCTTCAGCCTCGGCTGGATCCTCGCCACGTACACGAAGGACCTGACGTACCTCTACCTGACCATGGGCGGGATCCTGGGGGTGGGAAGCGGTTTCGGCTACGCCACGCCGATCCCGGTCCTGTCGAAATGGTTTCCCGACCGGAGGGGGCTGGCGGTGGGGCTGGCGGTGGCAGGGTACGGCGGCGGATCGTTCATCATCTCCTTCATCGGAAAGCCGATGCTCACGGCCTTCGGCTGGCGGGACACGTTCCTGTACCTCGGGCTCGGATACCTCGTCGCGACGATGATCGGAGCGTTCATCCTCCGGAACCCGCCGGCGGGGTGGAAACCGGAAGGGTGGGTGCCGGCGGCGGCGTCCGCCAAAGTCACGGCTTCGAGGCACGAGTATGCCCCGGGCGAGGTGGTCCGGACGCGCGCGTTCTACTTCATGTGGGTCGCGTACGCCCTGGGAACGGGGGCCGGCCTGATGCTGATCAGCCAGCTCGTCCCCTTCGGCAGGCAGCAGCTGAACATCGTGGATGTCGCGGCCAACCTGGCGATCGCCGTCGGGGCGATCGGAAACGCCTCCGGGCGGATCTTCTCCGGATGGTTGTCGGACACCATCGGGCGGCTCCAGACGCTGCGCCTGATGGTGGGTGTGTCCATCCTCGCGTTCCTGGTCCTTCCGCACATCAGCGGGGCGGCCATGCTGTACGGAATGGTGTTCATCGTCTACTACTGCTACGGGACGCAGCTCTCGGTCTACGCGTCCACGACGGGCGATTTCTTCGGCACGAAGAACCTCGGCGTGAACTACGGGCTTGTCTTCACGGCGTGGGGCGTCGCAGGCGTCATCGGGCCGATCATCGCCGGGCGGTTGTTCGACATCTTCGGGAACTACACCAACGCCTTCTACGTCGGATCGGCCATCTGCGCCGTCGCGCTGGGGAGCCTGCTCCTGGCGCGCCGCCCGACCGCGCCGGCGATGGTCGGCCTGTCCGGGGGGAAGGAGCCCGGGAGCTTGCGGGCCGCCTGAAAGGGGGGCGCTTCATGATCAGGGTCAAGCGCGTATACGAGCCCCCGGCGCGGTCCGACGGCGAGCGGATCCTCGTGGACCGTCTCTGGCCGCGGGGGGTGAAGAAGGAGGCGGCGCGGATCGACGCCTGGCGAAAGGAGCTCGCGCCGACCCCCGCCCTGCGGCGATGGTTCGATCACGATCCGCGGAAATGGCGCGAGTTCCGCGTGCGCTACCGGGCCGAGCTCGATGCGGCGGGGAGAACGGGGGAGGAGGATCTCGCGGCCCTCGCCCGCCGCGCCCGTCGCGGGACCGTCACGCTCCTGTTCGCCGCCAGGGACGAAGCGCGCAACAACGCCGTCGCCCTGAAGGAGATCGTGGAGGAGTTGCAGAGGCGCGCGGCGTGACGGGGACGGGCGGCCCCCGGGGGGACCGGCCGCGCCGGCGGGTTTCCTTCTCCTCCGGGCCGCCCGCGAATCGCCCCGCGGGCGACGGACGCGGGCGGCCCGGTTTTCGGCTGCGCTCAGGCGGCCAGACGGATCGTCTCCGTCCCGGCGGGCTCGATCGCCCCGCTTTCCGGGATCGGCCAATCCGCCCAGGACACCTTCTCGCCCCGCGCTTCCTTTTCGGCCACGGAGCCGAGCAGGATGGCGGCGGCGACTGTCGCGAGCAGGGCGATTCCGCCCAGGAACGCGACGACGGACTCGAAAGCCGTCACATCGAAGAGAATGGCTTCCATTCGACTCACCTCCTTCCATTCCGGCTTCACGCTACCGCGGGAGGGGAACCCTTTCCGCGAGACCTTTCACGGGCATTCCGCCCCCTTTTCGTTTCCGCCCGGCGGGTCGCGTCCCGGTTCGGCGGCGACCCGCCGGGCGGCCCGGCCGTCAGGCCGCCTTGCGAAGCTCCCCGGTTTCGGCGGGCTCGATCGCCCCGCTTTCCGGGATCGGCCACTCCGCCCAGAGCACCTTCTCGCCCCGCGCTTCCTTCCCGGCCACGGAGCCGAGCAGGATGGCGGCGGCGACTGTCGCGAGCAGGGCGACTCCGCCCAGGAACGCGACGACGGACTCGAAAGCCGTCACATCGAAGAGAATGGCTTCCATCGTACTCACCTCCTTCCCTTGCTGATTTCACTCTACGGCGCGGGGCGAAACGTTTCCGTGCGACCTTTCACAGCGCGAGGCATCCCTTGTCAGAGCGGCGCGGGGCGGTATACTTCACGGAGACGGCCCGCGCCGCGCCCGCTGCCGCGGGGGGCCGGCGGATTCCCGAAGGGAGGAACGCGATGCTCTTCATCGTCCGGATGGGCGCCAGCGCCATCGCCATCCTGCTCATCGCCTACCTGCTGCCGACCGTCGTGACGGCCGACGGCGTCATGGCGGCGCTCGGGGCCGCGTTCGTGCTCGGGCTCGTCAACGCCGTGATCCGCCCCGTCTTCGTCCTCCTCACCCTGCCGCTGACGATCGTCACGCTCGGCCTGTTTCTCCTGGTCGTCAACGGGCTTCTGCTGTGGGGCGTCGCCGCCGTCGTGCCCGGCTTCCACGTCAACGGGTTCCTCGGGGCGGTGGCCGGCTCGATCCTCATCAGCGTCGTCTCATGGATCCTCACGCGGGTGGTGGCGTGACGGTTTCCCTCGAGTTCCTGGGGGCGGCCCGGGAAGTCACCGGCTCGTCCATCCTCGTCCGCACCGGCAAGGCGAGCTTCCTCGTCGACTGCGGGATGTTCCAGGGGGGAGGGGATGCCGACCGGAAGAACGCCCGGAAATTCCCCGTCGCGCCTTCCGAGGTCGACTTCGTCCTCTCGACCCATGCCCACATCGACCATTCGGGACTCCTGCCGAAGATCGTCCGGGACGGCTTCCGGGGCCCCGTCTACGCGACCGCCGCGACCGCGGACCTCCTGCGGGTGATGCTGCCCGACTCCGGGCACATCCAGGAGAAGGAGGCGGAGTGGCAGCGCCGCAGGCGGGAGCGCGCGGGGAAAGGCGTCCCGGCCCCGCTTTACACCGAGGCCGACGCCCTGGCCGTGCTGCCGCGCCTCAAGACCGTCGGCTACGGCGACGCCGTGGAGCCGGCGCCCGGGGTCCGCGCCCGGTTCCGGGACGCGGGGCACATCCTCGGATCGGCGATCCTCTCCGTGACCCTGCGCGACGGCGGGCGGGAGCGCGAGGTCGTCTTTTCCGGCGACCTCGGGCACCGGGGACTGCCGATCGTGCGGGACCCGGCCCCGGTCGAGCGGGCGGACGTCCTCGTGATGGAATCCACCTACGGGAACAGGGTCCACAAGGGGATGGCGGAGTCGATCGAGGAGTTCGTGCACGCCGTGCGCGACACGCTCGGCCGCAAAGGGGGGAACGTGATCATCCCCGCCTTCGCCGTCGGCCGGACGCAGGACATCCTCTTCCTGCTCGCGGACCTCACGAGGCGCGGGCGGCTGTCCGGGCTCACCGTCTACATCGATTCCCCGCTGGCCATCGAGGCGACGCGGATCACGATGCGCCACCCGGAATGCTTCGACGGGGAGAGCCGGGAGGTGTTCGCGTGGCAGGCGAAGAACCCCGGGGCCCTCAAGGTCGTGGCGACGCAGACCCCGGAGGAGTCGATGGCGCTGAACGCCATCCGCGGCGGGGCGATCATCATCGCCGGGAGCGGGATGTGCGAGGCCGGGCGGATCAAGCACCATCTCAAGCACAACCTGTGGCGGAAGGAGGCGAGCGTCGTCATCGTCGGCTTCCAGGCGCAGGGGACGCTGGGACGGAAGATCGTGGACGGCGCCAGGCGCGTCGCCATCCACGGCGAGGAGATCGCGGTGGCCGCCGACGTCTACACGATCGGCGGGCTCTCCGCCCACGCGGACCGGGACGACCTCCTGCACTGGGCCGGCAATTTCCGGAATCCGCCGGGGACGGTGTACGTGGCCCACGGCGAGGAATCGGTCTCCGTCGCGTTCGCGCAGACGCTCAAGGATCGTCTCGGATGGAACGCCGAGGTGCCGTACCCGGGGCGCCCGATGGGCCTGTGATGGGACTGAACGCGCTCCGGGCGGAACGATGCCTCCTCGTCGCGGTTGCCGTGGTCCTCGCGGCGGCGGCGCGGCCCGCGTCCGCGCACGTCGGGGAGACCCCGGACGACATCCTGAAGGCGATCGGCGTCGACGAGAAGCCGGGCGCCGCGGTCCCCCGCGACCTCGTCTTCCGGAACCAGGACGGGGCGGCCGTGCGCCTCGGGGACCTCCTCGCCGGAGGGCCGGCGATCCTCACGCTCAACTACTACACGTGCCCGATGCTCTGCCCGCTCACCCTGAGAAACCTCCTCGCGGCCGCGTCGGCGGCGCCGGGGATCTCGCTCGACCGGGATTACCGGATCGTCACGGTCAGCATCGACCCCGCCGAGAGGCTGGAGACGGCCCGGGCGCGGGCCGGGGAGATGCACGCGCTCGCGAAGGGCGTCCGCGATCCCGCCTCCCGGTGGCCGTTCCTCCTGGGGGACGAAAAGGCGATCGGGGCGCTGACCGCGGCGGTCGGGTTCCGGTACCGCAAGGTGGGGGCGGAGTTCGCCCACCCGGACGTGAGCGTCGTCCTGACTCCCGACGGGCGCGTCTCCCGGTACCTGTACGGGGTCGCGCCGGACCCGCAGGACCTGAGGCTGGCTCTCATCGAGGCGGCCGAAGGGCGCATCGGCGAGTCGCGGCTCCTGAACCGGGCGCTGCTTTACTGCTTCCATTACGACCCGGTGGGGAGGAAGTACGCGCTGTACGCCCGCAACATCATGAAGGCGGGCGGCGTCCTGACGCTCGCCGTCCTGGCGACGCTGTACCTCGCATTGTGGAAACGGAGGGGGAGATGACGCACGCCGTTGCGGCGCAGGAGGCGGCCTCGCGGACCGCCGTGCAGGTCGACGCCGTCTTCGTGTTCATCGCGGTGGTGTCGCTCTTCTTCTTCCTGCTCGTCGAGGGGATGCTCGTCTGGTTCGCGGTCAGGTACCGGAGGCGGAAAGGGGAGGAGGCCGCGGCCCTCTCGGACGTCCGGAGCAACACGCTCCTGGAGACGATCTGGATCGTCATCCCCTCCCTGGTCGTCGTCGCGTTCTTCTATTACGGGTACGTGGTCTTCCGCGACATGCAGGCCCCCCGTCCGGGCGCCGGGGAGATCAACGTGACGGCGCGCCAGTTCTCCTACGAGTTCCTGTACCCGGACGGGCGCAAGGCGGTGAACGAGCTGCGCGTCCCGGAGGGCAGGCCGGTCAAGCTCGTCATGATCTCCTCGGATGTCCTCCACGGCTTCTTCATCCCGGACTACCGGATCAAGCAGGGCATCGTGCCCGGCCAGTACACGACCCTTTGGCTGTCCCCCGACAAGGCCGGGACCTTCGACATCTTCTGCACCCAGTATTGCGGGGTCGGCCACTCCACGATGCGCGCGAGACTCGTGGTCATGCCCCCCGCGGAGTATGCGCAATGGGCGGCTTCCGGGAAAGCGGGGGCGGGCGTTCCGACGGCGGACCGGGGGAAGGAGCTCCTCGAGTCGTCCGGGTGCCTCGGCTGTCATTCCGCCGACGGGACGCCGAAGGTCGGCCCGACCTTCAAGGGGCTGTTCGGACGGAAGGTGGTGCTTGCCGACGGGCGGACGATCGAGGCGGACGAGGAGTACATCCGGGAGTCGCTTCTCGACCCCGGGGCCAAGGTCGTCAAGGGGTTCCCCAACATCATGCCGACGTTCAAGGGGACCCTGTCGGACGACGACGTGGCCGCCGTCGTCGCCCATGTCAAGACGCTGAAGTAGGCGGAACTTCCGGAAAGAAAGCATCCTTTTCCCGGTCCGCGCCATCGCATGACTGGATAAAGGCGCGCGAACGGGAGTGGAGCGATGTCCGAAACGACCTGGAACGGGGCCGGCGCGGCCCTGAACGGCGGTTCCGCGTCCCGGGGCTACCTGGAAGAGCGCGGATTCCGGTCCTGGGCGCTCACCGTCGATCACAAGCGGATCGGGGTGATGTACCTGTACACCACGCTCCTCTTCTTCCTGCTGGGCGGGGTCGTCGCCCTCCTGATGCGCATCAAGCTCATGTTCCCGGGGCAGCAGGTCTTCTCCGACCACGCCTACAACGTGATGTTCACGCTCCACGGGTCGATGATGATCTTCCTCTTCGTCATCCCCGCGATCCCCTCGGGGCTGGGGAACTTCTTCATCCCCCTCCAGATCGGCGCCCGCGACGTGGCGTTCCCCCGGCTGAATCTTTCTAGCTACTGGATCTTCGTCGCCGGGATCCTGGTCATCATGGCCTCCCTCGTCCGCCCGATGGACACGGGATGGACGTTCT
>JBLNEU010000356.1:0-2656 GCA_050263015.1 Deltaproteobacteria bacterium
GTCGCGCCGGGACGAATAGTCCTCGACGATCTTCAGGAACGGGGCGTACGCCTCGTCGGAACACGCCGTCCTGATGAGCGTCTTCCCGGCCCCGGACTCCCGGGCCGTATCCGTCCTGTTCCCCGGCCTGTCGCACCCCGCGGAAAGCGCGGCCAGCAGGCACAGGAAGGCGGGGAGGGCCCGGGAAGCCGGCGGGCGCGTCATTTCCGCTCCGTGTCCCCCGATCCCGCCGCCGCGGGCGCGGGGATGACGCCGGCGGATACCAGCCGCTTGACGACTTCCTCGGCCACGGCGTTGGCGGCCCCGGCAAGCGCGTCGAGGGCGCCCGCCTCCGTGACGAACAACGCGTCCGCGGACCAGTAATCCGAGGCCACGGCGGTGCTCCACTGGGGAGGAGCGCCGCCCGTTCCGTACACGGTCACCGCGACATGCGCGGCGTCCTCGATCTTGAACGTGCCGGTTCTCTTCGCGTCGACCCGGAACGCGTCGATGCGCCCCCACACCTTCGCGGCGGCGTCCGCGGGAGCGTTCGCCTCGTCGGCGACGCGGACCACGGGCACGCCCTTCTCGATCAGCACGGCCGCCACGAGGTCGGGGATCGCCTTCCCCGGCGATCCGGACCATGTGATGGGCCTCGCGCGGTCGAAGTCACGTCCGACGTCCCCGCCAGCCTTGCCTGCATAGGCGAAATCGGCGATCGCCACCGCCCTGCCCGCGGAGCCTTGGCCCGGACCGCGCGCCGCGGGGCGGGTCAGGCCGCCCTTTACCTGGAGCACGTTCGAGGTCGCGCAACCCGCCGGAAGAATCGCCAGCATCGATGCCAGAAGGCCCAGGAACACGGATCGGACCGCTCGCCACATATGCCCCTCCCTGCCTGGGGCGTCGTCTGTCTGCATGCCCCATGAAATTACTACTTTATGGCATGCGATCCGCCGTTTCAACGGGAGATCCGGACGGGGGGCCCGGGCGGGCCGCTTCGCCGGCCCTTTCGTGTTGAAATGGGCCGTCCCGTTGCCTTATCGTAGGGAAATGCCCGCATCCCGGGAAATAACGGACGCGATCCGGCAAGGATCGTGGATCCGGAGGATGTTCGAGGACGGAGCGCTGCTCAAGGCGAAGCTCGGGGCCGACAACGTCCACGACTTCTCCCTCGGCAATCCGTTCGGGGAGCCGCCGGCGCAGCTGGCCGCCGCGATCGGGCGCCTCGCCGCACACCCTCCCCCGGACCTGCACCGCTACATGCCGAACGCCGGGTTCCCGGACGTCCGACGGAACGTGGCGGAATCCCTGCAAAGACTGACGGGGCTTCCCTTCGCGGAGGGGTGCGTCGTCATGACGGCAGGGGCGGCCGGGGCGCTCACTGTGTCGCTGCGGGCGCTTCTGTCCCCCGGCGACGAGGTCGTCGTCGTCGCGCCGTACTTCGTGGAATATCTGTTCTACATCCGGAACGCCGGCGGCGTTCCCGTCGTCGCGGAGTCCGACGACCGGTTCCAGCTCGACCTCGCATCCGTGCGGGGGGCCCTCTCGGACCGGACGAAGGCGATCATCGTCAACACGCCGAACAACCCGACCGGCGCCGTCTACCCGGCGGAGTCGCTCGCGGCGCTCGACCGCCTCCTCGCCGAGCGGGAGGAGCGCGCGGGATCGCCCGTCTACGTCCTCTCCGACGAGCCGTACCGGAAGATCGTCTACCCGGGGACCGCCTTCGCCCCGCCGGCGGCGTTCCTCCGGAACACGATCGTCGCCTACTCCCACTCGAAGGACCTCAACATCCCGGGCGAGCGCATCGGCTACCTGGCCGTGAGCCCGCGCGCCGCGGACGCGCAGGAAGTCGCCGACGCGTGCGTCTTCTGCAACCGCGTCCTCGGCTTCGTCAACGCCCCGTCGCTCATGCAGCGGGCGGTCTCCGGGATCCAGGACGTCCCCGCCGAGATGACGGTGTACCGGCGGAACCGGGACGTCCTGGTGGACGCGCTGTCGAAGGCCGGCTTCTCGGTGGTCCCTCCGGGCGGGGCATTCTACCTGTTTCCCCGGTCTCCCGTCCCCGACGAGCTGGCGTTCGTCGCCGCGGCCCTGGAGGAGAACGTGCTCCTCGTGCCGGGCCGGGGGTTCGGGCGGAGCGGCCACTTCCGCCTGGCATTCTGCGTCCCGCCCGAAACGGTCGCCCGCGCGCTGCCCGCGTTCCGCCGCCTCGGGTCGCGATTCTTCGGAACGGCGGGGGCGCCCCGTTGACGGTCCCCTTCCGCAGGAACGTGGCGCGCATGGCGGGTTACGTTCCCGGCGAGCAGCCGCAGGAGACCGGCTTCATCAAGCTCAACACGAACGAGAACCCTTACCCGCCGTCGCCCCTCGTGCGGAGGGCGATCGTCTCCGAGGCCGGCGAAGCGCTTCGCCTGTATCCCGACCCCGACGCGACCCGGCTGCGGCGCCGCGCGGCCGCCGTGTACGGCTTCGGGCTTTCGCAGGTGATCGCCGGCAACGGTTCGGACGACCTGCTCGCGATGATCGCACGCGCGTTCATCGGGGAGGGCGACGCGTTGTGCTGCCCCACGCCGACGTACACCCTTTACGACACCCTCGTCCGGATCCAGGGAGGACGGGTGTCGGGCGTTCCCTATCCCGCCGACTACGCGCTGCCGGCCGGGCTTGCCCGGCG
>JBLNEU010000357.1:0-2734 GCA_050263015.1 Deltaproteobacteria bacterium
GGAAGGCGATCCGCGAGCTCCACGGTGGCGGGGAAGCCCCGGGCGTGGAAATGGTCCACCGGCGCCAGATCTTCCACGGTCAAGCCTTCCAGCGGCTTCGACATCTTGCTCAGGGCCGACACGATCAAGCCGTAGACGTCACCTCTGCCCCAGTGGTCGGCTATCGCGTTGGTCATATTCCCCCTCGGCGCCCTAGGCGGACGCGACCGCATAGACGTCGCCGCTTCTCGCATACTTCGTCGTCGGGATCATCGTCGTCATGGCGATCCGTCAGGCCCCGACGGGGGCGCGGGCCCCGCGCCGGAGCCACCATCGCCGCAGGGCGAGGAGACCGGCCGCCCAGATCAGGCCGTTTGCCAGGAACAGCAGGTGCTCCCCGGGAAATCCCGAGGGTTGCATCGTCAGAGGCAGCCCCGCTAACAGCGGAAGCACCGGATACGCGAGGACTTCCACGAGCGCGCCGGCGATCCGGACGCCAAGGGGCGCGGGATCCCCGGTCCCGAACCGCGCCATCCCCGACCCGAACACGAAGACGGTCATGCCGACCGTCAGCACGGCGTGTCCCACCGCCAGCGCGAACAGCAGGAGCAGGTGCCGAATCATCGTCGCATTGCCTGACGCTCGAGCCGAGCGGCCGGAGACGACCCGGCCCGCGAGGCGATGATAAGCCGCAACGCCCCGCGGGCCAAGCGGGGGGGAGGTCGGCCTACCCCACCCGATTCCACGTAAGAGTCCGGGTGACGACCGTACCGTCTGCCGCCGAGGTCTGGACGCGGATAACGAGCGTGTCCTCACGGACCTCCATCTCCCGCGAGAGGATGGAACCTACATTCTCTTGCGAGAGGGCACCGAGCAGCCGCTGGGTCACTGTGCTTGTCGCATCGTCGACGGTGTAGGTTCCGAAGTAGGCGTCATAGCCACCCTGAGCCCGGCTGTTGTTCCTGGCGCCACTGGGACCGTCAGGGGCGACCGTGGATCGGTCACGCTTCATGAACTGCGCGGCGAAGTAACCCGCACGGTCGTAGATGAGCAGGGCGACCGGGTCTTCCCCGAGAGATGGCTCCGGACGGCGCTGGCCAGACGGGCCGACGTCGACGCGGGACTCGAGGAGCCAGGTGCCAGGGAGCGACGCGGAGAGTGGAGCTTGATTCGGCATTGAACCATCCTCTTTGGGCGCGAGGGCCTCTGCGACCCGACCCCCGCCCGGCAGCTGCGGCGGCCAGGACGCTGCGGATGAAGTGTCGCGGGCAAACGCGGCGGCTCATGCCGCGACAGCCTATGGTCGGTGGAAGAGCAGAGGGACGAACCACATCCACCCTCCGTACGCGCTCACCGCCGCCTCCATCACGGTTGCCGCCAGGCACGCGAACCGAGCGGAGCGGTGCGGCGAAAAGATCGTGCACACGAGAAACGCGAGCGCGAGGAGTGGCGCGACGAGGATCCGGAGCACGCAGAACCCGGCCCAGGTCGCGAGGGGCGAAGGCGTCGCGTCCCGGCCGACGGCGAACAGGATCGGCGCCGCGACTCCCGTGACCGCCACCGCGAGACCCGATGCCGAGAGCGCGGTCCAGAAGGGCCGGTAGGGTCTGAGGAAGAAGAGCGCCGCGCCGGTGGGCACGAGCGCGGCCACCGCGAACACGGCGACGAAGAGAAGCATGTCGCCGAACGCGTACATGCCGCTCGCCGCCTGTGCCTCCGGGCCGCTCGTGTTCGCCACGCGGATGGCCACCGCGGCGAAAGCCACGAGAAAAGCCGCCACGTACCCGCCGGCGACCACGGCCCCCTTGAGGAACGGTCTCATGGCTGGATGACTCGGTCCGCTCGCTCGAGCAGCGCGGAGGGACTCGTCACGCCGATCGCTCCGGCCAGGCGCCGGCAGGACAATCACCCACGATGGCTCCCCGCGCCCAGCCCGTGAACCACGAGGCTCGCCCGCACCGCGGCGGCTCCGCCCACCCGATCCGCCGACAGTCCCGCCTGGCGGGCCCCCGCCACGTAGGCCGGGTCGTCGTCGAGATACAGGCTCTCCTCGGGCGCAACCCCCAGACGGGCGGTCAGGCGGCGGAAGACCTCCGGGTCCGGCTTCCGCCGGCCGAGCTCCGCGGAGAAGATCGCTCGCGGGCCGAAGATGCCCGAAACGGCGGGAAACACCTCCCCGATGTGCCGCTTCAGGAGCCACGGGTTGTTGGTGAGCATCCCGACCGGCAAATCCCTGCCGAGCTGTCGCGCCAGTTCGAGCACGGCCAGGTCGGGCTCGATCGCCACCCGTCGGGCCTCCACCCACTGGGCGGCGCTCAGGGGATACCCTATCCGCTCGCCGAATTCCTTCAAGTAGTCGTCCGCCGATATGGCGCCGCGCTCCGCCTCGTCCTCGAACCCCGAACGCCAGATGGCGGCGTGAATCGCGTCCGGGCTTCGCCCGCTCCAGAGGACACCGTCCATGTCGAAGACGACGGCTTTGATCAAGCGCGTGCTCTCCGGGCCGCCTTTCACTCGGCCACGTACGGACGAACCAATGCCTCTCTCCCGTCGATGGAGGTGAAGACAAGATCGTTCCCTCTCCGACTGACACTACGCAATGACCCGGCGTGGTCCGGGTAGACGAAATCGTCAATCAACGCATACACGCCATCCTTCTCGTGAAACACGAAATACCGGTCCTTGCCCGCTCGGGGGACCTCGACGGAAAATCCCATGAGGACACTACCGTCCGCCTGAGGCTGCTCGACAAACC
>JBLNEU010000358.1:0-5246 GCA_050263015.1 Deltaproteobacteria bacterium
CAGCGCCGTGTCGAAGCGGACGCCGAAGTGGTTGAACCACGTCACGCCGTTGTCCCGCGACTCCTGAAGGAGAAGCTGGACGATGGTGGACAGGACGCACAGTTCGACGTCGCTGATCTCCCACTTCTGCCCGGCGGGGACCGCGAGAGCGGCGGCGGGAGCCGCGCCGTCGAGTTCGAGGTTCAGCGTCTCCTCGGCGGCACCCGCCGTGGTCTGCCTCGCCGTGAGCACGCGAGGCGTGATCGTCTGGTCGATCATGGAATCGTTCTCCTATCTTCTTGTTTCAGAAACCGTCAGGGAAGCCTACGCCGCCACCTGACTCTGGCACCGGAGCGTGGACATCACGAGCGCCGGGGCGACGAGATCGGCGAGCACGCGGATGCGGACGCCCGCGCCGCCGGTCACGACGAGCGGCGTGTCGAGGTTCATCTTGTTCGCGTCGTTGGGGCCCGTCCGCATGAGGGCCATGTCGAACCAGCTTGCCCCGGCGTCCACCGACTTCTGGAGACGCATGGGGCAGAGGGCGGCGGCGCTGTTGATCCAGTCGCCGATCACGAGCTTCTCGCCCGCCGGGACCGGGATGAACAGGGCGGGAACGCTGCCGTCCCGCGAGAGGAGGAGCGGGTTCTCGCCCGCGCCCTGCGCCGGGTCGAGTCCGACGATGGACACGCCCTGTAGTTCCGTCGCGAAGCTCATGGTTGATCTCCTAATATCCTTCCGCTTCTATCCGACTTGCCCCTGCGGGCCCCACTTGTACTTCACCACGGGCCCCTTCCACGCCGAGGTCGGCGGCTGCGCGGACACCCTCGCGCCCTGCTTCCGCCAGCACTCCAGCGTGCAGAACCCCTTCTTGAAGTCGGGGAAGATCACGACGCCCCAAGGCCCCGAGATCGCCGCCCCGCACCCCAAGCATTTGCGCTCCACGTCTTGCTCCCCTAGATCGCCGCCAGGATCGCGGGCAGGTACTTGAGCACCGCGCCGAGCGCGGTTCCCACGATCTCCTTGAACGTCGAGATCGACTCGGCCTTGCCGACGAGAGCCATCGCCGAGAGTTCGTTCTCGATGGTCTGCTTGACCACCGACATCTCGTGCAGGATCTCTTCGCGTTCCGGCTCGTCGCCTTCGAGCTTGTACTCCCACGCGAGCTTCGCGAGCACCTTGGCGCGGTCCACGATGAGGTCTTTCGCCGCCGCGTTCTCTTCGAGGAACTTGCTGGCGCGGACCTTGATCGTGTCGATGATCGAGGTCGCGAGGGCATCCCACGGTTCGCTCATAACTCCTCCGCGCTACGGAACCAGATCGTCCTGAATCACCTTGGTCGCGCCGCCCGCGAGGACCGCGCCGTTGGTCTTGAACCAGTAGTTCGTCGCGCCGTCGAGCCTCAAGGACCCGGCGGGGCCCGTGAACGTGCCCGCGAAGTCCGTGTCGTAGAACCCGCCCGGCAGAATGCCCGCGTTCGGCGCGGTCGTCGTCGTCATGCCCGCCGAGAACCGGCAAGACAGGATCGTCGAGTACCCGTTCACCGTCACCAGCCCGCCGAACTGGGTGCGCTCGTTCACTTGGAAGTTCCAGTTCACCCCCGTCACCATCCCACGGAAGCGGGAGTGATAGAAGTAGCTCTGGACGATGCAGGTTCCGGCCACCACGGAGTCGCCGCCCGAGCCGCCGGTTGTCCCGAAGACTTCGGCGGAAAGCGTGAGTTCGATGCTCCCCAGTACCCCGGAGCAGTCGATCTTCCCGCTGATGCGAGGCCGCGTGAGGTACGCCTGATGCGTCGTCAGCCCCTCGCCCGCCGGAAGCATCGGCTGGATCGAGAAGCCGTTGCGGATGCCGTCGTTGATGATCGCATCGACCGTGGTGATCGTGATGTTCCGGCGCGTGCCCGACGGAGCCCAGTCCGCTCCGTTGAATGTGCCGAGCCCCCACGGACCCCACGAGGCGAGGATGATCCTCTTCCGCGTGAGGTCCACGGCGAGGTCTTCGTCGTAGTCGGCGGGGGTGACGATGATCGTCCACACGTTCCGAGTGGCCGCGCTGTTCCCGATGGGCGGGGTCGGCACGGCGTTGATCGCGGCCTGGATCGTCTTGAAGGGCTTGGCGATGTCCCCGAACACGCCCGTCGCGTCGTTCCCGTTGACAGGATCGACGAGAGCCGTGTTCTTGGCGAAGACAGCGGCGACTCCACCGCCGCCACCGCCGCCCGCTGCCCCGGGAGGGAACGTATAGATCGGCATGACCTAATCGACCGCCTTCTTCATCGCGCTCGTGATGTCGTTGGCCGACTGCACGAGCTTCTTCCGGTTGTCGATCTTGTCGGGGGAGCCCGCGTGCTCCTTCTCGACGAGCTTGATGTACTCCGGGAAGATCAGGTCGTGGGTCGCCCGCAGGTCGTTCACGGCCTTCTTCTCGATGGAGCACGAGCACCCGATGGCCGACACCCCCAGCACCAGGGCCAGCGCCAGAACGTAGAGCTTTCGCATGGTTCCTCCTACTTTTTCTCGTCGGGGGACGGTTTCCCGGCGATGATCTGGTTGACGAAGTAGTCGTGGCCGATCTTCGCGCCCGCCGCCGTGATGAGCAGCGCGACGACGTGGTTGACCCAGTTCACCTTGTCGAAAGCACCGGCCACCGCGAGCTTCGCGACGATCCCGAGGATCATCGTGATGGCGAGGCCGAGATGCGGCTCCTTGCCGTCTACCCACGTCTTGAACATCTTCTTCGCCCCGCCGATCAGGGCGATCACGATGGCCGCGATGCCGGTGTAGGTCGTGACGTCGAAGCTGCCGTTGCCGCTCAGATCCATGCCCACCATAAAGCCTCCTACCTTCCTGCTTGCCCTAGTCCTTCTTCACGCGGAGGGTCGTTTCGCCCTTCTTGCGCTCGACCGAAGCGATCATCTCGTCGATGCGCTTCTTGATCTCGACGCGCTTCTCCGGGTCCTCGCACTTGTGGTACTGCGCGTAGAGCGCGGCGACCTCGTGCTCCAACTGAGCCTTGGCCGCGTCCGCTCGCTCTTCGAGCAGCTTCATGGTCTTCATCATGCCTGTCCTCCTTGGTTGCCGCCCGGGGGCGGCGCTGGGGGCGGAACGTGCGTCATGGGTTTGGGCATGTCGAGCCCGCTTCGGAGGGCCTTCAACATGCTGGCTTGGTCCTCGTAGGACTCGGCCAGTTCCCTCCTGGCCTCCTTGAGGTCGCCGTAGAGCGTAAGGCAGAACTTCCCCACCGCCGCGAGCCCCGTCGCAAGGCCGCAGATGATGACCCACGCAAGAGGGGAAATCCCACCGGACGGCGGCTGGATCATCTTCTGCACCCCACCGTCGGCGGCGGCTTGGATCAGGAGCGTCAAGGTGCCCATCTCATCTCCCTACGAAGCCTGGAATCTACGCCTTCACGCACTCGCAGGGACCGACGGACTTGAGCCCGCGCTTCTTCTCGACGAAGATCACGCGCTTGCTGTCCTTGCAGGTCGGGCACGCGGGCGGCGCGGAGGCCGGGGTCACGCCCGCGACCGACGCGGCGGCGCTCGGCGCGACTTCCGGCGAACCCTTCTTCACGGCTTGATTCATGGCGCTCTCCTTCTTCTATAGTGAGGCGACGGCGCTAGTCGGTGATGTCCGCGTTCTTGGTCTGGCCCATGAGTTCCGCGCTCATCGGCCCCGCCGCGCCCTGGGAGGCGATCACGCGGAACTGCGAGCCGCCATCGACCTTGGGCGGCGAGTCCCACGTCTTGAGGACCGTGCCCGGCGAAGGCATCTCGATCCGCGCCATCGGCACGATGTTGAGCACGAAGCCGTCGTTCGACTTCTGAAGCTCGAACACGCTGTCCGTGCTCGCGGGACCGGCGGTGGCTCCGAAGTCCGCGATCACGGCCCCGTCGCCCACCGGGACGAGCGTGGGGCCGATGAGCACGACGGGGACGAGGCTCCCGGCGTGCGCTCCGAACTTCTGGAGATCCCCGGGCGTTCCGTTCGGCATATTTCCTCCTCAAGTACCTTTCCGATTGTACCCCGCGAGGTCCCTTATCTAAAGGACCTACGGCCCAGCCCAAATCACCTGTTCACCCGTGCTGTATCTCACGCCGATCCGCCCGCCGTCGGAGCCGCCCGTCACGAGAGACGGAGCGGTCGCGACCCACAGACGGTTCGGGACATCGAAGAAGAGAGGGTCGATGGTCTGGTCCGTCGGGTCCAGCACCTTGCCGAGCGCGGCGAAGTTGAAGATGTCGTTGTTGTTCTCCACGATGGAGGCGCTCTCGAACGCCGTCCCGGTGCCGCCGCCTACGGCCACGGTATCCTCGACCACGAGCGCGGAGCCCGCCGTCAGACGGAACGCTCGATCCGTGATGCCCGCCGTCGGCGTATCGTAGGCCGACCGGCTCACGGTCATCGTACTGCCGGAAGGCTGTTCCGCCCGGAAGCCGCGCTTGGACTCGAACGCCACGCAGTTGCGGCAGAGCGTCGGCCCGACCGCCGAGCCGTACTGCGGGCCGGTCGAACTGATCGTCTTGAAAGACTCGTTCGAGCCCGCCGTCCCGATGTCGTCGGAGAGGACGTTCTCGATGATCGTATTCACGTTGCGGGTGACGGTGCCGCGCTGATGGCTGGCCGCACGCGCCACGAGCGCGTCGGTCCTCCTGATCCAGCAGTTCTGAATCCAGACGTCCCCGAACCCGCAGATCGTGACCGCTCCAAGGTTCTCGGCGGTATTGTTCGCGCCCGCGCCCATCGTGTCGAAGGTGCAGCGCCGCACCACGATCTTGTCGAACGTGGGCCCGCCGCTTCCGCCGCTCGCCAGGAGGATGCCGTTCTTGCCGTTGAGCGGGCTGTCGGCGGCTTCCTCGAAGGAGCAGTCCTCGACGATGACCCGCGTGAGCCCCGTGCAGGTTTCGCGGGAGACGATGCACCCGTTGTCCGCAAAGGACAGAGAGTTGCGATTGCCCCGGTCGAGGAACCGCAGTCTCTTGAACTTGAGCCCGTCGCAGACGCCCGTGATGAGGATTTCCTCGCTCGACACCGTGCCGGGGAACACGCCCGGCGGCGGAAGGCTGATCGTCGGGGTCTGCCCGGCGGCGGCTTCGATGGTGAGATCCGTCTTCCCCGCGATGACGACCTGCGCGTCGTAGACGAGCGAGTCGAGGATCACGATGCGCGTCCCGGGGCCCGCCGCCGCGACAGCCGTGGCGAGCGCCGCGCCGCCGCCCGAGACGTTGACGGTCGAGGAGAAGGGGACGTCGAAGCCGGGGTCGG
>JBLNEU010000359.1:0-5367 GCA_050263015.1 Deltaproteobacteria bacterium
CGTTCTCCTCTCCGCACGGCCACGTGATCCTGTGGGCGGTCGGGACGGTGGCGGCGGGCGTCACCGCCTTCTACATGTTCCGCCTCATCTTCCTGACCTTCTACGGCGATTCCCGGATGAATCCCCAGGTCGAGAAGCAGGTCCACGAGTCGCCGTATTCGATGACCGTCCCGCTCATGGTCCTCGCGGTCCTGGCGGTGGTCGGCGGCTGGATCGGCGTCCCCGCGGTGCTGGGCGGCGCGAACCGGTTCGAGCACTGGCTTGCCCCTGTCTTCGGGCACGCAGCGCCCGCGGCGGCCGAGGGCGGTGCCCACCACTCCGCCGTTCTGGAGTGGCTGCTCATGGGGGGGTCGGTCCTCGTGGCGGCCTGCGGGATCGGCCTCGCGTATTCGCTGTACCGGGTCCGCCCGAACAGGCCGGCCGAGATCGCCGCGAAGGTGCCGGGGATCTACGACGTGGTCCTCAACAAGTATTACGTGGACGAGCTCTACGAGATCGTCTTCGTCCGCCGGATCGTGAACGGCTCGATCTGGCTGTGGCAGGCGTTCGACGCGGCCTTCATCGACGGGATCGTCAACGGGGTCGCGGCGATCGTCCGCGAGGCGGGCGACGCCATCCGGCGCGCGCAGACGGGGGTCGTGGGGAACTACGCCTTCTCCCTGCTCCTCGGCGCCGTGCTGATCGTCGGCTACCTGTTCTTCAAGTAAGGCGGCCGTGGAAGGCTGCGGGAGCGTGAGCAGATGACCGGAATGTTGCAGATGCTGATGCCGAACATCCTGACGACGCTCATCTTCCTGCCGCTGGCGGGCGTCTTCGTCCTCTTCTTCCTCCCGAAGGGCGATCACCGGCTCCTGCGCGACTTCACGTTCTTCGTGACCTTCGTCGAATTTCTCCTGTCGCTGCCGGTGGCCGTCGGGTTCCAGGCCGGCGTCGCCGGGATGCAGTTCGCCGTCAAGGTCCCGTGGCTCCCCCAGTACGGGATCAGCTACTCGGTCGGCGTCGACGGGATCTCGCTCTGGCTCGTGATGCTGACGACGTTCCTCATGCCGATCACGATCCTGTCCACGTACACGGCCATCGAGAAGCACGTCAAGGAGTTCATGGTCTTCATGCTCCTCCTCGAAGTGGGGATGGTCGGGGTCTTCCTGGCCGTCGACCTCTTCCTCTTCTACATCTTCTGGGAGCTCGTCCTCATCCCGATGTACTTCCTCATCGGCGTCTGGGGGCACGACCGCAAGATCTACTCGGCCGTCAAGTTCTTCATATACACGTTCGCCGGCTCCGTGCTCATGCTCGTCGCCATCATCGCCCTCTATTTCCACCACCACGCGGTGACCGGCGTCTATTCGACCGACCTGCTCGCGATGTACGCCCTCGACATCCCGGTCAAGCTCCAGTTCTGGATGTTCGCGGCGTTCGCGCTCGCCTTCGCGTTCAAGGTCCCCATGTTCCCGTTCCACACGTGGCTTCCGGACGCGCACGTCGACGCCCCGACCGCGGGCTCGGTCATCCTGGCGGCCGTCCTCCTCAAGATGGGAACGTACGGGTTCCTGCGCTTCGCCATGCCGCTGTTCCCCGTGGCCGCGTTCGACTTCATGCCGCTCATCGCCTTCCTGGCCGTCGTCGGCATCATCTACGGGGCGCTCGTGGCGATGGTCCAGAAGGACATCAAGAAGCTCGTCGCCTACTCGTCGGTGTCCCACCTGGGGTTCGTGATGCTCGGCCTGTTCGCCATGAACGTGCAGGGGATCGAGGGCGGCATCCTCCAGATGGTCAACCACGGGATCTCCACCGGGGCGCTGTTCCTCATCGTCGGGATCATCTACGAGCGCCGGCACACGCGCCTCATCTCGGAGTTCGGCGGCATCTCCAAGGTCGTTCCGCTGTTCGCCGTCGCGTTCATGATCGTCACCCTCTCGTCGATCGGGCTGCCCGGGACGAACGGGTTCGTCGGGGAGTTCCTCATCATGATCGGGGCGTTCAAGCCGCTCAAGTGGTACACCGTCTTCGCGGCGAGCGGCGTCATCTTCGCGGCCGTCTACATGCTGTGGATGTTCCAGCGGGTGATGTTCGGCAAGGTGACCAACGAGAAGAACCGGGGCATTGCGGACCTTTGCGGCCGCGAGATCGCCTACCTCCTGCCGCTCATCGTCGTCATCTTCTGGATCGGGGTCTATCCCCAGACGTTCCTGCGGAAGATGGACGCGTCCGTGGGAGCGGTCGTCTCCCGGATGGAGTCGAAGCGGCACGCCGCCCTTTCCGGCTCGCCGCCCGGCGAGACGCTGCTCGCCCGCTACTTCGACGTGAGGAAGTGAGGGAAGGATGGCACCGATTCCCGTCGACACCGCGGCGCTGATCCGGAGCGTCTATAGCATTCTGCCCGAGATCGTCGTGGTCGCCACGGCGCTCGTCGTCCTGGTCCTCGACGTCGCCGTCTCCGAGGAGAGGAAGCGGGTCCTCTGCTGGACGAGCATTCTCGGGATCGGCGTCGCTCTCTACGTCACCCTCTTCGTCCTCGGCTCGGCGAAGATCGAGGGCTTCTCGGGGATGATCGTCCACGACGGGATGGGCGCCTTCTTCGACGTCGTGATCCTCGCGGCCTGCGCCCTCACGCTCCTCATGGCGACGGGTTACGCGGCGTGGGAGGGGATCCAGAAAGGGGAGTTCTACGCCCTTCTCCTCCTGTCGACGTCCGGGATGATGTTCATGGCGAAGGGGACCGACCTGATGACGGTCTTCCTGGGCCTGGAGACGCTGTCGATCCCCATCTACGTCCTGGTCGGGTTCCACCGGCACCGGATGTCGTCCATCGAGGGGGCGCTGAAATATTTCCTCCTGGGGGCGTTCGCCTCCGGGTTCCTCCTCTACGGGATCGCCCTCGTCTACGCGGCGACCGGGACGACGAAGATCCCGGCGCTGGCGACCATGCTTTACGATTCCCGGATACTGGCGAGCCCGCTCTTCATCGCGGGCGCGGGGCTCCTCCTCGTCGGGTTCGCCTTCAAGGTGTCGCTCGTGCCGTTCCACATGTGGACCCCGGATGCGTACCAGGGCGCGCCCACGGTCGTCACCGCGTTCATGTCGGCGGCGGTCAAGGCCGCGGCGTTCGCCGCGCTGATCCGGGTCTTCCTGGTGGCCCTGCCCGGGATGCAGCCGGTCATGTGGAAGGTCCTCTGGATCCTCGCCGTGCTGACGATGACCGTGGGGAACCTCTCCGCCCTCGTCCAGGACAACATGAAGCGGATGCTCGCCTACTCCTCGATCGCCCACGCGGGGTACATCCTGGTCGGCGTCGTGTCGGGAGACGTCCTCGGCGGCCAGGCGTCACTCTTCTATCTCCTCGTCTACGCCTTCATGAACATGGGCGCCTTCGGCGTGCTCATCCTCATCGCGCAGAAGGAGGACGAGGGGTACGACATCGCGCACCTCAAGGGGATCGGCTTCAAGTACCCCGTGCTCGGGGCCCTGCTCACGCTGTTCCTGGTGTCGCTGGGAGGGATTCCGCCGACAGCCGGATTCGTCGGGAAGTTCTACCTGTTCAGCGCGGCGGTCAAGAACGGCTACATCTGGCTGGCGGTGATCGGGGTGCTGAACAGCGCCGCGTCCATCTACTACTACCTGCGCCTGGTCGTCTACATGTACTTCATGAAGGCTCCGGGCGAAATCCCGGAGCCGCGCCCGCCGCACGTCGCCTTCTCGGTGGCGCTGTGCGCCTCGGCGGCCGTGGTGCTCGTCCTGGGCGTCGTCCCCCGCTCGGTCCTCGAGATCGCGGAGCGCTCCGTCCTCTCCCTCCTGATGTAGAGTCCCGGGACAAAGAATTCCGCGCCCGGAAGGCACTGCGCCTCCGGGGGGTCGCCCTGCGCTTCAGACCGCGCCGGCCCGGCGTTGTCGCTGGTCGTGCCCTGCGGTCGTCTCCCAGTGCTTCTCGCCCGTCAGTCGTCTGCGCGGATCATCGGTTCTGAGGTACGTACAGCGTCCGCATGCCGCGCAAGGCCGCGCGACGGAGAGTCCTAAGCGGCGCGAGCGGCTGCCGGGCCTGAACGTGCGGTCTTCCGCTCGGGCTACCCCCCGTCGGCTTGCAGCGCCTTCCGGGCGGCTGACCTATCACGGAACCGCGTCCCGGACAGGTGCAACGCGGCGCGAAGGGAGGTACGGACCGTTCGTGGTTCCTTATCTGAATATCTTTCCGATCGGCAGGAACCGGGGGACCCGCTCCCGGTAGGCCCGGTACTCGTCCCCGAACTTGCGCACCAGGCGGCGTTCCTCGAAAAACGTCCCGACGTAGAAGTAGAGGATGACCATCGCGGTTGCGACGGCGCTGTTGCGGGTCTGGGCGGGGTTCGCGGCGAGGATCGCCGAGATCCCCAGGTAGAGCGGGTGGCGGACGACGCCGTACGCCTTGCCGGTGAAGAGGCGATCGTTGCGCCCGGCGGCGGGCGCCGGATCGCTGCGGCGCTGCCACTGGCGCAGGCCGACGAATTCCGCGAGGTCCCACGGCGTCCAGAGGAGGAACGCCGCTCCCCCGAGCTGCACGGCGCGGCAGAGCAGACGCGGCCAACCCTCGAGGCGGAAAAGGGGCACGTCCGGCACCGATCGCAGGTAGAGGACGACGAGGACGCAGGCGGCGGCCGTGTATCCCGTGAAGAGGAGGCGGTGGCAGACGTCGAACGCGCGGTCCCCCAGTGCGCGGCGGGCCAGCCGCTCGTACCCTTCGGAGACGGTGAGACTGTGGAAGACCGCGAACGCTGCACACGCCAGGATGATGCGCGCCACGTCGAATGTCATGGGTGCCGCCCCCGACCTTTACTATACTGGATTCGATGAACTGTCCGTTCTGCAGGATTTCCTCGATGCGCGCGGTCGCGGCCGGGGACCGCGAAGTCGACCGGTGCATGGCGTGCGGCGCCCTCTGGTTCGACGCGGGAGAGATCCGCGAGCTCACCGACGGGCGGGTCCCGCTCGACGCCGATGAGGCGCAGGCGGGACGCGGGAGCCCGGGGGCGCCCGCCGCGGCGCCGCCGGGGCAGGGGGCCCCCGGCGTCCTCGTGAAGATGCATCGCGAGGCGAAGGGCCTGGCGTGCCCGCGGTGCGGCGGCGCCCTGCGGGCGATCGATTTCCAGATGACCGGCGTCCCCGTCCTGCTGTGCCTCGGCTGCCGAGGGTACCTCGCCCCGCGCACTTCCGCCGCGGCGATCCACGCGCGGTTCGGTTTCTTCCGCCAGCACCAGGGGGAGTATGCCGCCATCGGCAAGGCGATGGCGGGGCAGATCGGGCGCCGGATGGGAGAGCCGGGCCGCGTCGAGGCGCGGCCGGCCGGTCCCCCGCCGCAGATCCCGCTTCCGGTCCTCGTTCCCCTGCGCGACGACG
>JBLNEU010000360.1:0-6202 GCA_050263015.1 Deltaproteobacteria bacterium
CGCTTACGGGGACGTTCAACGACATCGCGTCCGTGCAGGCGCTCTTCGAGAGCAACCCCGGGCAGATCGCGGCGATCATCGTCGAGCCGGTCCCGGGGAACATGGGCGTCATCCTTCCCGCCCCCGGATTCCTCGAGTCGTTGCGCGACCTCGCCAGGAGCCAGGGGGCGCTCCTGATATTCGACGAGGTGATCTCGGGCTTCCGCGTGGCGTTCGGCGGCGCGCAGGAGCTGTACGGGATCCGCGCCGACCTCACGGTCCTCGGCAAGATCATCGGCGGGGGGCTGCCGGTGGGAGCGTTCGGCGGTCGCGCCGACGTCATGGACGCACTCTCCCCGGTCGGGCCGGTCTACCAGGCGGGGACCCTCTCCGGAAACCCGCTGGCGGTCGCCGCCGGGATCGCGGCCGTCGCCGAGCTCGCCCGGCCCGGGACGTACGCGAAGCTCGGGGAAAAGGCGGACTACCTGGCCGAGGGGCTCCACGGGGTCTTCGGAAAATCCGGCGTCGCGACGTGGACCAACCGGGTCGGTTCCATGTGGACAACCTTCTTCCAGAACGGGCCCGTCGTCGATTACGCGACCGCGAAGGCGAGCGACACGGCCCTGTACGGGAAATATTTCCACGGGCTGTTGTCCCGGGGGATCTACATCGCCCCGTCCCAGTTCGAGGCGGGGTTCGTCTCCCTCGCGCACACGCGCAAGGAGCTCGACCGGACGATCGCGTCGGCCCGGGAAACTTTGGCCCGCCTTTGAGAAACGCGGGCCTGCCGACCGCTTCGCAAGGCGCGGGAAGCGCGCGGCGGCGGGGACCTGTTTTCGATTGACGGGTTCCCCGGTTCCGTGGTAGGTAAACAGGGTTTTTACGATGACCGACAAACAGGACCGCAGGGCGTTCTACCGGGAATTGGGCAAGTACAGCGCCCTGGGCCTGGAGATGGCGATCTCGGTCGTCATCGGGCTGGCCATCGGCTACTACCTCGACAAGTGGCTGGGGACCACTCCCTGGCTGACGATCGTCTGGATCGGGTTCGGGTTCGCCGCGGGCGTCCGCAGTCTCTACCGCGCGGCCCTGAAGTCCGAAAGGGACCTGGAAAAGGACGAGGAGGAGAAGAGGAAGCCCGGTGGGAAGTGACGCGCCCGCCCCCGGCGGAAACGGGGGGGAGCCGGGCGCCCTGTCGCTCCGGCCGCTCGAGATCAACATCCTCCTCTCCGCGGGCGTCATCCTGGCGGGGATCGCCGTGGCGGGAAGGTTCGGAATGCTTCCCGGCGCCGCGTGCGGGGCCCCGATCGTCTGGGTCAATTTCTACCTGATCCGGAAGATTTTGGAGAAGGCGTTCGCGGGCGGGAAGTCGATCGGGAAAGGGTTCGTCGTCCAGTACGTGCTCAAGTTCCTCGGCCTCGTCGCCGTCGTCTGGCTGGTCGTAAGATCCGGTTGGTTCGACATCCTCGGGTTCCTGCTCGGCCTGTCGTCCCTGTTCCTGGGCGTTCTGTTCGAGGGGCTGACCCGGGCGGTCCGGTCGAAGACATCGTGAAGGGGGATCGCGGCATGCGCAGATGGTTGGGGGGAATCGCGGCGATCGCCCTGCTGCCCGCGGCAGCGTCGGCGTCCACCGGCGGCCACGAGCCGTTCTCCTGGTTCCAGCTCCTCCCGGTCCACATCCCGCAATACGTCCTCTCGGCGTTCATGATCGCCTTCCTCCTCGTCGGCCTGTCGTACGCGGCCGTGGGCGGACGCAAACCGTCGGAGATGGTGATCCCGGACCCGCGCTTCACGCTGCGCAACCTGCTGGAGCTCCTTCTCGCCTTCCTCGTGGGGATCGCCGAGGACATCATGGGGCATCACGCCAAGAAGTACCTGCCGCTCCTGGGAACGTGCTTCTTCTTCATCCTCTTCATGAATCTCCTGGGGCTCATCCCGGGCTTCGTGCCGCCCACGGACAAGATGAACATCACGGTGGGGCTGGCGGTCGTCATCTTCCTGTCCACCCACGTCTTCGGCGTGATGGAGCACGGGATCAAATACTTCAAGCATTTCCTGGGACCGGTGTGGTGGCTGTCGTGGCTCATCCTGCCGATCGAGATCATCTCGCACCTCGCGCGGCCGATGTCTTTGTCCCTCCGTCTCATGGGGAACATCACGGGCGACCACATGGTCGTGTCGATCTTTCTGGGGCTCGTCCCCTTCGTCGTCCCGACGATCTTCTACGGGCTGGGCGTGTTCGTCTCGTTCATGCAGGCGTTCATCTTCACGGTCCTGTCGATGATCTACATCTCCGGGGCCGTGGCCCACGAGGAGGAGCATTAGGCGCTCCGTATAAGGAAGGGCAACACCCCCGGCGGGGGGGCGGAACCTCCCGGCGGGGTTAATCCATAATGAAAAGGGGGTACACGATGTTCCGCAAACTTTCTCTCTCTTTCCTGCTCGCGCTGCTCGTTCTCGCGGTCGCGGGCGTGGCCTTCGCGCAAGAAGGCGCCGCGGCGGAAGCCGGCGGCAACGTCAAGACCTTCATCGCGCTGGCCGCCGGGTTCGGAATAGCCATCGCATCGTTCGGAGGCGCGCTCGGCCAGGGCAAGGCCATCGCCGCCGGGCTGGAGGGGATCGCCCGCAACCCGTCCGCCCAGAACAAGATCTTCATCCCGATGATCGTCGGCCTCGCGCTGATCGAGTCCCTCGTCATCTACACCCTGGTCATCGCGTTCATCCTCGTCGGGAAGCTTTAAAGCTCCCGCCCGCGGCCGGGGCGAAACCGCTGCACGGAAAGGGGCCCCCTTGCGGGGCCCTTTCCATTTGTGCGGCCGGAAAAGCCCAGGGACGTTCCTGAACTTTTCGCTGCGCGGGGATGAAAAGTCGAACAACGTCCCTGGACTTTTCCTACCAGGTGATGGTGACGACGAGCGTGTCGCTGTAGGTGCCGGCGGGGACGTTCTGGCCGGGGGGGATCCGGCCATGGAGCGTGATGGGCTTCGGCGGCCTGGGCGGCGGAACCGCGCCGATCCTGACGGTCGCGGTACCGCCCGTGCCGTCTCCCCAGACGGCGGCCATCGACGAGGACGTGAACACGTTGTAGCCGAGCGTATCGGGGAGCGACGGGTGGCGCATCTGCCGCGGGCGGAAGCCGCCCGCCCCGCCCGGTCCGATCGCGACGACCACGCTCCCCGGCGGTATCGCGTCGCAGGACACGGTGACGCTTCCGGTGGAATCGACCGGGTTCGGCGAAAAGACGTCGTAGACGCCGAAATCGATCCCCGTCGCCGCGACGCTGCACGCGGCGTCCGCATGTCCCGCGGCCGTCGCCGCGAGCAGCAGGACGAGTCCGAGACTAGCGAGGCATCTCACAGACGATTCCTCCGAGGTCGACGACCACCTCGCCGGAGGCCGGGACCGCGAGGTCAAACTCGCACGTTTTCCCGTCCGGGTCAAACGCGGCCCGGTACGTCCCCGGCCCGACGTCTTCCACGTAGAACGCGCCCTTCCGGCCGGTCTGGAAGACGATCGGCTTCCCGGCGACCGTCGTCCGCACTTCGACGAGTTCCGCCGGGCGCACGTCCGAGCCGGACCGGATGGACAACGATCCGGTCACGGCCTGGAGTTTCCGCGGGTTGAAGCGGATCATGGAACCGCTCCGCAGCGGGGGCGACACGTATTTGACCACTTCGTCGACCGCGTAATCGATCGGGATATCCTTGTCGTCGATCGCGACCTGGTTCTCGTAATACGACCCCAGGGCCGGGACGAACACCCGGCCCCGCCCGTCGGTCCGGCCGATCTCCTGGTTGCTGACCCGGACCCGCACGCCCGCGAGGTTGTCGACGCCCACGACCGCGAAGCTGTCCGTGACCGGCCGCGTCAGGCCGACGGCGCCGCCGACCGCGGCGATGCCTCCGGACGCGGTCAACCGGTAGGAGTTCCGGCTCTCCCCGCTGTCGCGGAACCGGCCGCGATATTCGCCCGTCAGGATCGCGTGCCGCCCGTTGTACTGGATGAAGGGATTGACCGCCGTCCCGGAGTCACCCCCGCCGTCGGTCCGCTCGGCCTGCGCCCGGAACCCGTACCCTTCCCCGACGGGAACGTATTTCTGCGCCTGGACCGTCTCGGTCGTCGTGCCGTCCCCGCCCCTGACGCTCGCGGACAGCGAGGCGTCCCGGGCGCAATTGTACGTCACGCCGACGAAGAACTCGTCGGTCGAGCCGGCCTCCCGCGTCTTCCGGTAAGACGCGAACAGCGTCGCCGCGCCCGCGACCTGCCGCGAATACGTCAGCGCGGCCGACCGCCTCCTGGGCCCCCCGTAAGTGTCTGCGGCGCCGAGGGCGACGGAAACCGAGCCGGCCCGCGGTGTCCGGTAACCCGCGCCGAGGCCCGCATCGTAGCGGGGCCTGGAGAGAGCGTTTCCGTCCGCGAGAATCGTATAGTCCTTCGAATAGCCCTTCGCGAAAAGGGTCGCCGAGGCCGTGTTGTCCTGGTAGGCGTAACGCAGCAGCCCCGCGACCCCTCCTCCCCGCTCCCTGGCGTAGCTGCCGGAGACGGTCGACGTGACGATCCCGGCGCGGCCCAGCACGAGGGATGCCTGCGGCCCCAGGTTCGCCATCCCGTCTCCGGCCTCGGCGCGGAACCCGGCGGTGACGGCGTCGCTCGCGCCATAGTTGTGGAACGCCGAGAACGCGAAATCCCCGTACCTGTTGCTCCTGACCCCGAAATCCTTCCTCAGGAACCCGACGTTGTAGCTGTACTCGTGCAATCCTTTCCGGAGCAGGGCGTCGGTGAAGTAGAACGGCGCCGCGATTCGCTCCTCCCGGCCGAAGGGATCCCTGATCACGACCGTCACGAGTGACGCGCCGCCGTAATAGTCGAGATTCTTCAACTCGAACCCGCCGGGCGCGAGTTTCTCGGTCCGGAGGAGCGTGCCGTCGAGGTAGATCCGCGCGTCCGACGGCATCGCGACGAGGCCGGAGACGCCCGCGAGCGGATGGCTCCGGAAATACGGATCGATCCGGAAGACCTTCGAAACGCTCGCGCCGCCCAGGTTGACCGCGTTGCCCAGGTCCCCCGAAGAGGCGAAGACGTCGCCCAGGACCGCCCGCTGCATCGTCTCCCGCCGGTCATAGGTCGCGCTGCTCTGGAGCCGGACGAACGATCGGTCCTCCGGGGTCTCCGTGTAGGAGGAATCGGCGAGAAAGAGGACGTCACCGACGCGGGCGCCGAGCTGGTTCTCCACGTCCCAGCTTCGGAATCCCTCTTCCGCCGCGTAGCCCACCCGGTAGTTCAGGAACGCGCTCGTATCCTTCGGGCGATCGATCCGGCCTTGTCGCCGCGGCGTGAAATCGATCGCCCGCACCGGCAGGACCCCGGGGGCCGCCGTGAGCTCCAGGGAAAGCGTCTTCTCGTCGAAGGAGAACGCGACCCCCGTCATCGACCGGAGGGAGACGCACGCCTCGCCGGCGATCCCGCTGACCGCTGCCGCAGTTTCCCGAAAACCGGAGGCCGAAAGATCGGATGCCCGGACGAGAAAGTCGCCCTCGGGCGTGCGCTCCACGAAGACGTCCCCTTCGGGCTCCCCGTTGACGACGAGCCTGGCGACGAGGGTCTCGGCCCGGGCGACGGTGGCGCAAGGGAGAAGCAGCGCGCAGGCGAGGAGGAGGAGGCTCGAGGCGCGGACCGGCGGACGCCGGGGACTTCCCGGCTCCCGCAATGCAGGCCCGTCCGCGGACGGCTTCATCCCCCGGAGGCGGGCCGTCCGGAAGCTACGGCGGACACATCGATCGGTCCGCATTCAGCCGGCCGGCGAGCGTCGTCTTGTCGGTCTTCACTTCGACGTCGACCGACGTCACGTTCGGACATATTTCGGGGGGGATGGCCGTCGCATGGGACCGGGACGCGCCGGCAAGGAGGTACCATCCGCCGGTTTCCTTGGAGAAGACCGCCCCGCCCCGGCTGTCCTTTCCCGTGACGGTCACCGCGCGGATGACGAAATGCACGTTTCCCGCGTTCCGGACGCGGGCCGAAACCGTCCCGTTGTCCATGGCGACCGGCCCGATCTCCGCCTTCGGTTCCTCGTTGAGCGGCTTCACGAAGACCGGGACGCCGAACCGTACGGCGATCGCCACGTTCGTTCCGGCCGACTTCCGCGGCGCGGGGATCTCCTCGATGAAGAGCCGGTACGCCTTCTCCCGCGCGGCCGCCGGGTCCCGGATCCCGGCCCTCACGA
>JBLNEU010000361.1:0-10507 GCA_050263015.1 Deltaproteobacteria bacterium
CTGGCCGTCATCTTCGTCTACCTGATCCTGGCGGCCCAGTTCGAGTCGTTCATCGACCCGCTGGCCATCATGCTCTCGCTTCCTCTCTCCATCGTCGGGATGGCGGGGATGCTGTTCCTGACGGGCGACACGATCAACATCATGTCCCTCATCGGGCTCATCATGCTGATGGGGCTCGTCACGAAGAACGCGATCCTGCTCGTCGACTACGCGAAGGTCCTGCGCGCCCGGGGGATGGAGCGGACCGAGGCGGTCATCCTGGCGGGGCGCACGCGGCTGCGCCCCATCATGATGACGACGCTCGCGATGATCTTCGGGATGCTGCCGCTGGCGCTCGCCCTCGGGGCGGGCGCGGAGATGAGGGCGCCCATGGCCCGCGCGGTCATCGGGGGGCTCGTCACGTCGACGATCCTGACGCTTCTCGTCGTCCCGGTCGTCTATACCCTGCTGGACAACCTCGGCGACCGGGTCCGGGGGCGGTGGGAGGGGAAGAAGCCGGCGGAACGCGATATTCCGCGGGAGGTGGGCGCATGACAACGGGCGCCGGATCGGCCGGTCCTCGGACGCGTTTCGCCCGCATCGCCGCCTGCCTGCTGGTCCTCGTCGCGGCGGCGTCCCCGCCCGCGGCGGATGCGGCGGCGGGGGACGACAACGCCGTCGAGGTCCTCTCGCTCGAGCAGGCGCTGGCGATCGCACTCGAGAACAACCGGGACATCCGCAAGGCGATGGAGCTTCGCCGCAAGCTGGAAGGGAGGTACGTGGAGGAGCGGGCGGCCGCGCTCCCCCAGCTCCTCGTCTCGGGCAGCGCCGTCCGGAACCGGGACGAGAGCCAGAAGGCGTTCGGCGCATCGCCCCGGACCGATACGTACGAGGCGCAGGCCGGCCTCTCCCAGCCGCTCTTCACCTACGGCCAGATCGGGGCGGCGATCCGGGCCGCCCGCGTGGGGCTCGCGACCGCGGACGACCAGCTCCGGATCTTCCGGCAGGCGGCCCTTCGGGACGTGTCGGAGGTCTTCCACGACGTTCTCCTCGCCCGGGAGCTCCGGGCCATCGCGCTTCTGAGCCGGGACCAGAGAGAGAGGCACCTCGAAGAGGCGCGGAAGAGAAACGCCGCGGGGACCGCGACCGACTACGACGTCCTGGCGGCCGAAGTCGCCCTCCGGAACGCCGAGCCGGAGGTTCTCCGGACGGAGTACCTCGTCCGGATCGCGCGGGACCGGCTCCGGTTCCTCCTGGCCCGCGACGACCGCGAGGTCGACGTCCGCGGGGAGCTCGCGGCGGAGATCGCCGACCATCCCCGCTACGAGGACGCGATCGCGTCGGCGCGCGCGAACCGGCCCGAGCTGTCCGACCTGCGGCACCGGCTCGGGGTCGCGAAGGAGCTCGTCACGATCGCCGCGACGGGCAACAAGCCGCGCCTCGATCTTTCCGCGTCGGCGGGATGGAAGGAGACGGACACCGGCCGCGCCGAGGCGGACGGCGCGGCGTGGTCGGCCGGAGTCTTCCTCACCTGGCCTCTCTTCAACGGGCAAAGGACGCGCGGCCAGGTGGCCCAGGCGGAGAGCGACCGCGCGACGCTCGGGATCGAGGAGGCGAAGCTCCTCGACGCGATCTCGCTCGAGTGCCGGGACGCGGTGAACGCGGTCCGCGTGGCGGGCGAGATCGTCAAGGCCCAGTCCGGAAGCGTGGAGCAGGCCGAGCGCCTTCTCGCCATGGCGGAGAAGGGGTTCGAGTACGGGGTCAAGACGAAGCTCGAAGTCGACGACGCCCAGCTCAACCTGAGCCAGGCCCGCGGAAGCCTGGCCCGGGCCCGCCGGGATTACCTCGTGGCGCGGGTCAACCTGGCGCATGCGACGGGAGTCCTGGGCGAGGAGGCGGGGCAGGCGGCCGAGGCGGCCGACGGGAAATGGCGTCCCGCCGAATCGCCGCTCGGGATCGTGAAGGAGGTCCTCTCGGGGGAGCCCCGCCTCTGAAAAGTTAAAGAACGTCCCTGGACTTTGCGGCATCTGAAAAAGAGGAGGTGCCGCATGGGCGTCGACGTCAACGTGCGCGTATCGGGCGGGGCCGGCCAGGGCGTGCATACCGTGGGCGGCCTCTTCTCGCGGCTGGCGGTGGCCGCCGGGCATCACTTTCACGTGACGCAGGACTACATGAGCCGGATCCGGGGGGGACGGAATTCCCAGGCGATCCGGGTCGCTGCCGAGCCCGTCCGCGCCGGCCGGGAAGAGGCGGACATCCTCCTCGCGCTTTCCGCGGAGCACCTTCCCCATTTTCTGCCGACCCTGTCGGAGGGCGGCTTCGCGCTGGCCGACGCGCCGCCCGGGCCGGCGCGGCTCGTCTCCGTCCCGTTGAAGGAGATGGCCGGGGCCGCGGGAAGCCCCGTTCTCGCCAACGTGGTCGGCGCCGGGGCGATCGCCTTCGCCCTGGGGTTCCCGCTCGAGGCCGCCGAGCCCGTCTTCGCGGCCGATTTCAAGGGCGATTTCCGGGAAAAGAACCTCAAGGCGTTCCGCCTGGGGGCCGCGTGGGCCGAGGCCAACCTGCCGGGCGGCCTCGGGGAGCGGTTCCGGCTCCCTCGCGCCTCGCCGTCGCGCCGCCTGATCCTGTCGGGCAACGAAGCGCTGGCGCTCGGGGCGATCGCGGGGGGCTGCAAGTTCGCGGCCGGCTACCCGATGACGCCGGGGACCGGCATCCTCTCCGTGCTCGCCGACGAGGGGCCGAAGGTCGGGCTCGTCTTCGAGCAGGCCGAGGACGAGATCGCGGCGCTCAACATGGCGATCGGAGCGTCGTATGCCGGCGCCCGCGCCATGGTGGCGACGTCGGGAGGCGGGTTCGCTCTCATGGTCGAGGCGCTCTCCCTCGCCGGGATGCTCGAAACGCCCGTGGTCGTGGCGGTGGGGATGCGGCCGGGGCCTGCGACGGGGATGCCGACGCGGACGGAGCAGGGCGACCTCGATTTCGTCCTGTCCGCGGGACACGGCGAATTCCCGCGGATCGTCCTCGCCCCCGGTTCCCCGGAGGAGGCGTTCGACCTGGCCCAGCGCGCGATGGAGCTGGCGGAGGAGTTCCAGGCGCCCGTCATCGTCCTGACGGACCAGTACCTGGCCGATACGGTCACGGACGTGGACCCCGCGGACCTCGAGATCCGGCCGGTCCGGCGGTCTATCGTCCGCGGGGCGGACGTCCCCCGGACGCCGGAGGGGCGCTACCACCGCTACGCGGACTCGGAGGACGGCGTCTCGCCGCTCGCGGCGCCGGGCGAGCCCGGGATCGTCGTCGTGTCGGGGAGCGACGAGCACACGGAGGACGGGCACCTGACGGAGGACCACGCGGCGCGGATCCGGATGGTCGAAAAGCGGATGCGCAAGGGGCGATCGATCGCGTTGCGGGTCGTCCCGCCCCTCGTCTCCGGCCCGCCGAACGGGGACGCGCTCCTCGTCGGCTTCGGGTCCACGAAGGACGTGATCGCGGAAACGCGCGGCGCCCTGGCGCGCGAGGGGATCGCGACTGCGGCCGCGCACCTGCGGCAGGTGTGGCCGTTCCCGGCGCAGGCGATGGCGGAGATCGCCCGGCGGTACGAGACGGTCTTCACGGTGGAAAACAACGCGCAGGGGCAGCTCGCCCGGCTGATCCGGCGGGAGTCGGGAGCCGACGTCGACGGGACCTTCTCCCGGTACGACGGCCTTCCCTTCACGCCCGGGACGCTCGCCCCGGAGGCGAGGAGGAGGATATGGGAAGCGCTTACGACACGGGCGTCGAGAACGCGTGGTGCACGGGGTGCGGGAACTTCGGGATCCTGAACGCCGTCAAGCGGATGCTCGGGCGGCTCGGGCGGGAGAAGCACGAGATCGTCCTCGTCTCCGGGATCGGCCAGGCCGCGAAGCTTCCCCACTACGTGGACGTGAACGTCTTCGACGGACTCCACGGCCGGGCGCTCCCCGCCGCCGCGGCGATCAAGATGGCCAATCCGTCGCTGACCGTGATCGTCACGAGCGGCGACGGCGACGTCTACGGCGAGGGGGGAAACCATTTTCTCCACAACATCCGCCGCAACGTGGACATCGCGCTGTTCGTCCACGACAACCAGGTCTACGGCCTGACGAAGGGGCAGCCGTCGCCGACGAGCGACCCCGGATGGGCCGGCTCCCTTCAGCGGGCGGGGGTGATCTCCGGCCCCTTTCCGCCGCTGGCGGTGGCGCTGGCGCTCGGGTGCGGCTTCGTGGCCCGCGGGTACGCCGCCGACGTCGAGCTCACGTCGCGCCTCATGGAGGAGGCGGTCCGTTTCAAGGGGTTCGCGCTCGTCGACATCCTCCAGCCGTGCGTCACGTTCAACCGGAAGAACACTTACGAGTGGTACGGGCGGATGGCGTACAGGCTTCCGGAGAATTACGACCCGGCGGACCGCGTGAAGGCGTTCGCGCTCGCCCTGGAGTGGGAGGAGCGGATCCCCCTCGGGATCCTTTACCGGAAGGAGCGGCCGACCTTCGGGGAGATGCACCCGGCGATACCGGGGCCGCCGCTCCACGAGCGGGAGACCCCGCGCGAAACGATCCTCGCGATGCTGGAACGGCGGACGAGTCCCGGGCGCTGACGGCCGGGGCGCGGGCGGCGGGTCACCGTTTCCTCGATTCCTCGAGACGGCGGCGGTCCATCTGGATCCCGAAAAAGCAGATGCCGGCGATGCTGCCCGCGACGCCGATGCCGTACAGGAGCTGGGTGAGGACGGTCGGGGAGTGGACCTGGTCCCAGCTCATGTAGGAGAAGATCCCGAGGGCCGACAGGGCGACGAAGACCGCCATGCAGACGTTGAACCCGATGACCGCGACGTGCTTCTCGACCTTCACGCGTCCCCCCCGGCCGGCTTTGCTGGTATAGTCATCCTAGCATGGAACTTTTCCCGGTCCTCACGCTGATCGCCGCCGCCGCGACGCTCGCCGTCGTCCTCCTGCGCCGGTCCCCGGCGACGGAGGAGCGGCTGGACCGGCTGGAGCGCGCCTTCGCCGACGCGCTCCGGTCGAGCGCCGCCGATCTCGCGCGCGGCCAGGCGGACGCCGCGGGACGCATCCGGCAGGAGGTTTCCGAGAACATCATCAAGGGAATGGACGAGATCAGCCGGCGGCTCGAGGAGAAGCTCGGGGCGATCCGCGCGGAGATGGCGCTTGAGCTTTCCGAGACCGCCGACCGGAACGTCAAGGGGTTCGACCAGGTGGCGGGACACCTCAAGGAGCTCGGGGCCGCGACGGGCCAGATCGTCCTCCTGTCCCGCGACATCAGCCAGCTGAACGTCCTGCTCACCCAGCCCAAGGCGCGCGGGGCTTTCGGGGAGATGACCCTGTCCGGGATGCTCGAGGACCTCTTCGGCTCCCACGCCGACATGTTCGAGCTCCAGCACCAGGTTCCGTGGGGAGAGCGGCCCGACGCGGTGATCTACGTGCGTCCCGACCGCAGCCAGTTCGTCTGCGTCGACGCCAAGTTCCCGATGACCAACGCCGTGCCCCTCCTGGAGAGCGCCGCCGACGGGACCGACCGCCGGGAGTCCGAGAAGGCGTTCGCCCGCGACGTCCTGGTCCAGGCCGAGTCGATCCGCGCGAAGTACGTCCGGTCGCCGGAGACGCTCGACTTCGCCTTCATGTTCGTCCCGGCCGAGTCGGTCTATTACCTCCTGCTGCGCAACCGGGCGCTCCACGAGCAGCTGCTGCGCCTCCAGGTGATCCCCACGTCGCCCAACAGCTTCTTCGCCTACCTCCAGGCGCTCGCCTTCGCCTTCCGGGGGATCAAGATCGAGCAGAAGACCCGGGAGATCCAGGTTCTCCTCGAGCAGGTGGGGAAGGATTTCGAGCGGTTCGCGGACGACTTCCGCGTCTTCGGACGGCACCTGGACAACGCCCAGGCGAAGTACATGGAGTCGGTGAGGGACGTGGAGCGGTTCCGGGCCCGGATCGTCTCCCTGAGAAGCGGGGAGGACAGGCTTTCGAAACCGTGAGCGGCGGGCGGGGACGCTACCAGTCGAGCTTGTTGCGGAGCTTGCCCCGGAGTCTCAAGACCGCCTGCGCGTGGAGCTGGCAGATCCGGGGCTCGCCGAGCCCGAAGATCGCCCCGATCTCCTTCATCGTCAGCTCGTCGTAGTAATAGAGGGCGATGAGCTGCTGCTCCTTCTCGGGCAGCATGTCGATCGCCTTCCCGAGCAGCTCCTTGAGCTCCCGGACGATGTCTTCCTTCCGGGCCTCGTCCTTGGCCGCGTCGGCGAGGATCTTGTGGATTCCCGCCGCGGGGCCGCCGCCCTCGTCCTGCGGCTCGTCCAGCGAAAAGACGGAGAGGCCCGAGAAGAGGGCAAGCTGCTTGCGCAGATCGTCGACCGAGATGTTGAGGTCCCGGGCGACCTCCTCTTCTTCCGGGGGACGCCCGTTGATCGCCTCGAGGCGCGAGTAGCTGTTCTGGAGGCGGTTGGCGCTCTGGCGCGCGGACCGCGGGAACCAGTCCATCTCGCGGAGGTAGTCGAGCATCGTCCCGCGGATGCGGAACTCGGCGTAGGTCTTGAACTTGATCCCGCGCGAGGAGTCGAACCGGTCAAGGGCGTCGAGAAGGCCGACGATGCCCGAGCTCACGAGGTCGTCCATCTCGATGTTCGGCGGAAGGCGAAGCTTGAGCTTCGCCGCGTGGAACTTGATGCTCGGCAGGAACTCCCTGACCACGGCCTCGCGGTCGGCCGCGGGCGGCACCGCCGAGAAGTCCGTGGGAACTTCCATCGTGTTCAGGTGAGCCATCGCGTCTTCCCTCCCGGAACGAGCCCGAGTCAACTGATGGCCGTATGGATGGCAAGACGCATGCCATGACGGGAAATCGTACTAACAGGTTCGATTTAATGGATTATTCCCGATCCGGTCGGGGAGGGGCGAGGAGCTCGCGTTGCCAAGATTTTGGCAGCGGTCCAATCCGCTGACAATTCGCGTCAGTCGATCGCCTTGCGCTTGAGCATCTCCAGGAACGTCGTCCGCTTGAGTCCGAGGATGCCGGCCGCCCTGTTCCTGTTCCCCCCCGCCATCCGCAGCGCCTCGCGGATCAGGTTGTCCTCGTACGCCGCCGTCGCCTGCCGGAAATCGATTCGCTCGCCGGCCGTCGCCGGGGCGCCCGCCGGTGCGCGCCTCCCGTCGACCATGGCGGGGGGGAGATCCTTGACATCGAACCGGCCGCTCCGCTTCAGGACGACCAGGCGCTCCACGAGGTTCTCGAGCTCCCGGACGTTTCCCGGCCAGGCGTACCGCATGAGGCAATCGAGCGCATCGGGCGAGAAGCCCGCAAGGGTCCGCCCGGTTTCCCTGTTCCACTTCCTCAGGAAATGGTCGGCGAGGACCGCGACGTCGTCCGGACGCTCCCGCAGCGGCGGGAGGCGTATGGGGATGACGTTCAGCCGGTAGTAGAGGTCCTGGCGGAAGCGGCCGGCCGCGATCTCCTTGTCGAGGTCCCTGTTCGTGGCGGCGATGACCCGCACGTCCACCTCGACCGTCTTCGTCCCCCCGACCGGGATGAACGACTGCTCCTGGAGGACCCGGAGGAGCTTGGCCTGGAGGGGCGCCGGCATCTCCGCGATCTCGTCGAGAAAGATCGTGCCGCCGTCCGCGGTCTCGAACCGTCCCGCCCGGGCGATGTGCGCCCCCGTGTACGCCCCCTTGACGTGCCCGAACAGCTCGCTCTCCAGCAGCTCCGAGGGGATCGCCGCGCAGTTGACCGGGACGAGCATCCGGTCGGCCCGCTTGCTGTTGTAGTGGATGGCCTGGGCGACGAGCTCCTTCCCCGTCCCGCTTTCCCCGAGGATGAGGATCGTCGAATCCGTCGCGGACACCTTCTCGACGAGCGACAGGACCTGGCGCATCGGGTCGCTCACCCCGATGACGCTGTCCAGCCGGTGGCGCCCGAGGACCTCGTTCTTGAGCTTGACGTTCTCCTTCTTGACGCTTGACAGCTCGAGGGCGCGGTCCACGAGGTTCGAGACGTCGGCGACCTTGAACGGCTTCCTGACATAGTGGAAAGCCCCGAGCTTCATCGCCTGGACGGCGTTTTCCACGGTCCCGAACCCCGTGAGGAGGATGACCTCGGCGTTCGACCGGGTCTTCTTGACGTGGGAGAGAACGGACAGGCCGTCCCCGTCCGGCATCACGAGGTCGGTCAGGACGACGTCGATGTCCTCGCGGTCGATGAGGCGGCACGCTTCCTTGCCCGACCTGGCGGCGAGAAGCCGGAGGTCGGGCCGCGTGAAGACGTTCCGCAGGAGATCCAGGACGTCGTCTTCGTCGTCCGCGATGAGGAGGGTCCTCGCCATCAGCGCAATCTTACATCATCTTCGTGCAGGACGTGGAGAGACATTCTTGGCCCGCTTTTCGGAGGCGCGGGCCGCAGTTTCCGTAAAGTTCCGCGGCCCCGCCGACGATAATTCCTTGGAGGGACGCTCGGGGCGGGCGTGCAAATGAACGATCGGAGGGGGGCGGTCGATCGTGACGCAGAAGGGCCGAGGCAAAGGTGATCTCAACAATATGACTTTACAGGGGAAACAGGCCGGCCGGGCGAGGACCGTCGCCAGGATCAAGATCAAGGTCGAGACCGGCAAGTACCGCGTGGAACCGAAGAAAGTGGCGGACAAGATGGTGGAGGACGCGATCCGGAGCATCCGCACCAGGGGCCATTGACCCCGGGCGCCCGCGGGCGCCGGTTTTTCCCTCACCCGCTCCCGCATTTGGGTTAAAATCTCCTCACCGATGAAGCGCGGTCAATTCGAGCGGGCGCTGCGCGAGGCGCTCGACGAACTTCCGGAGATGTTCCGCGGGGCCCTGAAAAACGTGGCCGTGGTGGTCGAGGAGCGTCCGCCCGAGTGGCTCCTCGACGAACTGGGGATTCCGCCGGACGACACGCTCTACGGGTTCTACCACGGCGTGCCGCTTCCCGAGAGGTCGGTGTCGGATCCCGGCAACCTGCCGGACAAGATCTCCGTTTACCGGGAGCCGCTCGAGGAGGATTTCCCGGACCGGACGGAGCTCGTCCGCGAGATCCGGATGACGCTCCTCCACGAGATCGGCCACTATTTCGGCATGGACGAGGAGGAGCTGTCCCGGCTCGGCTACGAGTGAGGACCGCGCCGGGCGTCGCGCATCGAACGGCGTCATCAGCGAAGGGGAGACGAGCGATGCATGCACTGCAGCGCGTGTACGACAACGGGCCCGACAGCCCCGATCTCGTGCTCATCCATTACACGGCCTGCCCGGAAGAGGCGCCCGGCAAGGTGCTCGCGCGGTCGTCGGCGGTGTTGCGGCCCGAGCCCGGGGCCGGAAGACGCGAGGTGCTCCTGTTCCTCCCGGAGCTCCCGGGGGGGAAGCGCGTCGACGTCACCTACTTCTTCAGCGCCGTCAGGGGAGGGGAGGAGTGGTTCTCGCCCCGTTACAGGACGGTGGTCCCGGGCGGCGAGGCCGACGGGTATTTCCCCGGCCCGGCCGAGGACGGCGCCGGGAACCTGGGGCCGGCGCCGGGGATGGGAAAGTTCCGGGTCGTGCTGCCGCTTCGGGCCGGGGAGCCGGCGGCCGGGACCGCGCGCTTCGGGTTCGGGGCGATGCGCAAGAAACCGTCCGAGTCGCTCTGCCGCGCGGCGGTTCCCTTCGCCGCCGGGCGGCCGGCGCTCGTCGAGGTTCCGGAGGCGCTGTCGGTCCTCAAGAACAGGCCGATGCCCTTCTTCCTGTACCATCACACCGACGGAGGCGTCGGGCTCGTCGCCGACAAGATCAACAACGCCCGCATCACGACGAAGGACGCGGCCGGGGACGTCGCCTGCGTCCTCCTCCTGTGGAGCGAACCGTCCTGGGCCGCGCCGAACGTGGCGGTGATGGAAGCCAGGAACTTCCCCGGAACCTCCGGGCGCGCGGCGGACTACTTCTTCGCGGAGGACCGCGCGGCGTACCTGTCGGCCCGGATGCAGTCCCTGGGCGGGCTTCCCGTACCGCGGACGTTCGAGGCGTACGTGTTCGGGCCCGCGGGAAGCACCGTCGAGTACTGCCACCTTGCGATGCGGGTCCGGCCGGACGGCTCGGTCTTCACCGAGTGGCGCAACCGCGACGGCGGGAACTGGACCGTGACCCTGTGATGCGGGCCAGGGCGTCGAGGAGCGCGGCGATCTCGGCGTCCGTTCCGACGGTGATGCGGATGCTGTCGCGCAGGCGGGGGGTGTCGAACCAGCGGACGAGGATCTTGCCCGCTTTCAGCTCCTCGTAGACGGGCCGGGCGGACCGTCCGCCCGGCCTCCGCGCCAGGACGAAGTTGCTCTGCGACGGAAACGGAAGGAACCCGAGCGCCGGAAGCGCCGCGACAAGCGCCGACCGGGTCCGCCGGATCCGCGCCACGTTCTTCTCCATCCACCCGATGTCCCGAAGCGCCGCCTCGCCGGCGGCGATGCTCAGCCGGCACAGGTTGTACGAATCCTTCACCTTGGAGAGTCCCGCGACGATCCGGGGGTGCGCGAAGCCGAGGCCGA
>JBLNEU010000362.1:0-3627 GCA_050263015.1 Deltaproteobacteria bacterium
GACCGGCCGGGACCGTCGCTGAAGCTTTCGTTCACGCCAAGCCCCGCGCCCGCGGCCGTCCTGCGAAGAAGGAACAAGCCGGCCGTCGCCGTCGTCCGCGAAGAGGGAAGCAACAGCGACCGGGAGATGACTTCGGCTTTCCACCAGGCCGGGTTCGAGGCGTGGGACGTCACGATGACCGACTTCCTCGAAGGCGCGGTCGATCTCGCCCGGTTCCGCGGGGTCGCCTTCCCCGGGGGGTTCAGCTACGCGGACGTCCTCGATTCCGCCAAGGGGTGGGCCGGGGTGATCCGGTACAACCGGGGAGTCTTCGAGAAGTTCCGGAACTTCTACGAGCGGCCGGACACGTTCTCCCTGGGCGTGTGCAACGGATGCCAGCTCATGGCGCTCCTGGGCTGGATTCCGTGGCCCGGGACCCCGGACAGGGACCAGCCGCGATTCATCCACAACCTCTCGGGCCGCTTCGAATCCCGCTTCTCGACGGTGCGGATCTACCCGAGCCCCGCAATCATGCTCCGCGGCATGGCCGGCTCGACCCTGGGGATCTGGGTCGCCCACGGGGAAGGACGGGCCTATTTCCCGAAAAAGGGGATCCTGCGGAAGGTGGAGTCGCTTTCGCTCGCCCCGGTCCGGTATGTCGACGACCGGCGCCGCCCGACGATGCAATACCCCTTCAACCCGAACGGGTCGGTCAACGCCATCGCCGCGCTGTGTTCCCCGGACGGCCGGCACCTCGCGATCATGCCCCACCCCGAGCGCACGTTTCTGACCTGGCAGTGGCCCTGGATGCCCGAGGAGTGGCGCAGGACGTTGAAGGCGTCCCCCTGGCTCCGGATATTCCTGAACGCGCGGGAGTGGTGCGAGAGCGGATAGAGAGCATCATCGTCGGAATCGCGTCACCCGGCCCCAAAGTGCTGTCACCCCACGCCGAAACATTTCCTGCCCGGATTTGTCTAAAAAAGGGAACTCCGCTTTCCCCCGGACGGGGATCGGAGGACCTCATCCCATGGAGGGAGGTAACGCGATGACAGCCAGGAAGCTGCTCACACTGTTCACGGTGGCCGTATTCTCCATATTTTCATTGAGTCTTGCAGCCCCGGCGATCTCCGCAGGCATGGCGGGCGAGACCAAGGGGACCGTCACGAAGATCGAAGGGAGCAAGGTGACGATCAAGGACGCCATGGGCGTGGAAGAGACGGTCGAGCCCAAGAACCCGGAGGCGTTGAAAGGGCTCAACGTCGGTGACCAGGCCGCGGTGAAGGACGGAATGTTGACGAAGGGCGGCGGCACGGAGCCCGCGCCCCCTGCGCCCGGCCCGAAATACTGATCGTCCGTGTTGACGAAGGGCGAGGGCCGCGGCCTTCGCCCTTCGGCGCTCCGGACGCGCGGCCCTAAGACCGCCGTGAACGATCTGGCCCTGCCGGCGGGGCCCCGCCGCCCTCGAAGTCGGCCGCGCTCGCAGGAGAATCGTGATCCGGATCGGCTGACCCGGGCTGCTACCGTTCGATTCGCGGCGCCTCCGGCGCCGCGATGGCGCCGCCTCAGGTGAAACCGGATCCCGCGGTGCAGGCGTAGCAGTAATCCCCGGTGGTGATCGGCGACCCGGGGGAAGGGATCCCGTCGAGGTCCGACAGGCGGGTCATGGCGCCCCCGAGGACACGCCCGGCCGCGATGTTGAAATCGCAGTCGTAAAGGCACCCGTCCCAGGCAACGGAGAGCAGCGTCCGGCACATGAGTCCGTCCACCGTGCACGGATTGAACCGTTCCGCAAGCCTCTTGAGATACGCCTCGTGGTTTCCCGACTCCGCAAGCCACTTCCGGAAACGTCCCAACGGGACGTTCGCGAACGTGTTCAGGCGGCTGAACGTGACGCCCCACTTCCTCGACAGGTCCTGTCTGAATTTCTTCTCGGCCCGGTCCCGGGGCGCCGGGAGGAACGCCCCGGCCGGATTGGAGACGAGATCGAGTTCCAGACCGGTCCCTTCCACGCCGTAGCCCCTCGCGTTCAGTTCCTTGAGCATCGCGACTCCCCTTTCCGCCGCGCCCGGCCCGCGCTGGGAATCGGTCTGGGACCGGTTGGCCGAGGGAAAGGACGCGACGAGAGTCACGCGCCGGGCGACGCACAGATCGAGGAGCGCCTCCCGCTCGGCACCGGCCAGGGCCGCGAGATTGGTGCGCAGCAGAAGCCGCGGAACAAGGGGGGCGAGCCCCTCGAGGAGGAAGGGAAGATCGGGGACCAGCTCTGGCGCCCCGCCGGTGATGTCCGCAACCTGCAGCGGAACCCGCCGCGCGAACGCAACGACCTCTTCCATCGTCTCCCGGGACATGAACTCCTTCCGCCCGGGTCCGGCGTCCAGGTGGCAGTGCCGGCACTGCAGGTTGCAGACCAGTCCCGTGTTGACCTGGAGGGTCCGGGTTTGACCACGGACCAGACAGAGACCGTGCTCCGCAAGCGTCGCGGCGAACGGCTTGACGACGATCGCGTCGCCCGGAGCGGCCTCGCGTGCGGAACCGACCTTCACAGCGAGAGTTTCCCGGCGACCTTGCGCATCTGGACTCCGTGGACCAGGGACGCGCCGCCCCGGATCGCCCCGACCACGTGCAGCGCCTCGGTCATCTCGGCGAGGTTCGACCCTTTCTCCAGGCACGCGCGGGTGAAGGCGTCGATGCAATAGGGACACTGGATCGCGTGCGCCACCGCCAGCGCGATGAGGGACTTCTCGCGCTCCGTGAGCTCTCCCTCCCGAAACACCTCTCCATAATAGTCGAAGAATCGTCTCGCGAGCTCCGGCGCCTCTTTTCCGATGTCGCCGAAATTCGCGAGGTCGGAAGGGTCGTAATACGTTTCCGCCCGCTTTCCGTTGTCCGTCCCCATGATCGCGCCTCCGCGGCGGCTCGTCGATGGTCGTTCGGTCCGCCGCCAACGGTCATCATACGATATCTCGCGCGCAGGAGGCTGGCGACACGCGCTCCCGCCGTCGACCCGGTCACCCCTTCCCGAGGCACCGGATGACCAGGGCGGTCCACCCCGTCTGGTGGCTTGCCCCGACGCCCCGGCCCGTGTCCGAATCGCCAGGGACGTACGAGACCCGGTACTCCTCCTCGCCGATGCGCAGGGCATAGGGCCGGTCCCGGTGGATCATGGACACCGACCGGATCCCGTAGGGGGACAGGAACTCGTTCTCGTCGAGCATGTAACGGAGTACGCGCACGAGCCGCTCGGTCGACGGGACGGCGAGAAGGCGATGCCCTCGGCCCCCTTCCGTCCCCGGCGGCTCCATCCAGGTGATCGTGCGGGCAAGGTTCCCCCGGTTCTCCAGGAACCACCGCATCCGCCTCCTGAATCCCGGCAGCCGGTCGACGACTTCGTCCTCCAGGACCCCGACGGCGATCAGCGGCAGGAGCCCGACCAACGCCCGGACCCGCAGCGGGAGGGACTTCCCGTCGAGATGAAGGTGATCGTAATAGATGCCGTCCTGCTCGTCCCAGAGACCGGTCCCGTCGAGCGTGTTGATGGCGTCGACGATGGCGACGAAATGTTCGAAGAACTTCGACGCCACGTCCTCGTAGGCCGCGTCTCCCGCGGCAAGCTCAAGGGCCATGGACAGCATCGTGGCGCAATAGAAG
>JBLNEU010000363.1:0-3041 GCA_050263015.1 Deltaproteobacteria bacterium
GCCCTGCGGGAGGGCGATTCGTGGAAGAGCCGGTACCTGTCCACGAGCGAGATGAAACGGACGTTCAAGGCGAACGACGGGAGCGAGACCGTCAAGGCGCGGACGGTGGGGCTGGAGCTCGTGGCGACGCAGAAGGTCGCGTCGGTCATCGCGGGCAAGGCCCGGATCGAGGTCGCCGAGGCGTCGTCGCGGATCCTCCAGGACGGAAAGTTCATCGATGCCCCGTTCAAGCGGCTCGGCCCCCCCGACACCATATTCTTCATCCTTGACCTCCGCACGGGGGTCGCGGACTTCTCCGAGATGGAGAAGGCGTACGGCGAGTGGATGGCGGCGGTGAAGGAGGGCCCGGCGGGGGAGATCCTCGGGAAGACGTTCCGCCTGGACGCCTACGTGGCGCAGCTCAAGGAACTCTACTCCAAGCCGTTCACGCGGTTCGCGGGCCGGACGCTGTCGAAGGAGCCCAAGGAGTCGGGGGTCAAGGAGTTCATCCTGCCGTTCCTGGGGCCCGGCGTGGCATTGGGACCGGTGCCGGTCGAGACGACCTCCTGGTACAACGGGTTCGAGGCCAAGGGCGGCGTGCACCTGCTGTCGGCGGCGGGCAGATACGCCGGAACCGTGTCGTGGACTCCCGAGGAGGTGCAGGACCGACTGGCGGATTTCGCGGCGCCCATCCCGTCCGCCTACCAGGCGTCCGGGGAGGCGAGCGGCCAGTTCACGTCGACTCTGGACATCCTGTCCGGCCGGGAGGTCCGATCCGAGAGCCAGCTCCGGTATTCGGCCTCGGCCTCCTTCACGAGCGGGACGCTCTCCGAGGAGATTGCCGGAAAGCTGCTCCTCGAGCCGGCGGACTGAGTCCGGCCGGTCACGAAAGGCGGTCAGCGTAAAGATGGCGAAGAAGGCGTCGCGTTTCCTCTCGGGAGCGAGGATCCTCCCTCCGCCCGTCGGCGGGGATGTCAAGGCGGCCGACCTCGTCGACCGGTTCTTCCTGGCATACAACGCGGGGCGGCTGCGCGAAGGGGCGCGCCTCCTCGCCGAGAAGATGCTCGCGCGCGACGTGACCGTGGGGCTCTCCCTTTCCGGGGCGCTCACCCCGGCCGGGCTCGGCGCGTCGTGCCTCGTGCCGCTGGTCAAGGCCGGTTTCGTCGACTGGATCGTCTCGACGGGGGCGAACCTTTACCACGACGCCCACTTCGGACTCGGGATGCGGCTCCACGCGGGTTCCCCCTTTCTCGACGACCGGGTCCTGCGCGACGAGGGGGTCATCCGGATCTACGACATCCTCTTCTCCTACGACGTTCTCCTCGACACGGATGCATTCTTCCGGCAGGTCCTCGAGGCCGACGAATTCCAGGCGGAGATGGGGACGGCCGAGTTCCATCACCGGCTGGGACGCTACCTGGCCGAACGCGAGAAGGCGCTCGGCCTCGGTGACGTCAGCCTGCTGGCTGCCGCGCATCGGTGCGACGTTCCGGTCTACACCTCGTCCCCCGGCGATTCGTCCATCGGGATGAACGTGGCGGCGATGCGGCTCGTCGGGACCGGAACGCGGATCGACGTGTCCGCCGACGTCAACGAGACCGCGGCGATCGTGCACGCCGCGAAGAAGGGGAAGGGGAAAAGCGGCGTCTTCATCCTGGGCGGCGGGTCGCCCAAGAATTTCGTCCTCCAGACGGAGCCGCAGATCCAGGAGGTCCTGGGGATCGCGGAGAAGGGGCACGACTACTTCCTCCAGATCACGGACGCCCGGCCGGACACGGGCGGGCTCTCCGGGGCGACTCCGTCCGAGGCGGTCTCCTGGGGGAAGGTCGATCCGGACCGGCTTCCCGACGCGGTCGTCTGCTACCTGGATTCGACGGTGGCGCTGCCGATCCTCTCCGCCTACGTTCTCGCCCGCGCCGCCCGCCGGCCGCTCAAGCGCCTCTACCGACAGCGCGCCGCGTTCCTTGCGCTCCTCGAAAAGGAGTTCCGCCGGACCCTCGGCGCCCGCAAGGCAAGCTCCCGCAGGGCGCCGGCCAGGAGGTAGCGCACTCTCCGCGATATCCGGCACAGCGGGGGCCTTCGCCCGCCGAGGTCACCTCCCGGGCTGCCCCGGCGGTTCGGCGAGCCGGAGCAGGAGCTTTCCCGTCGCGTACGCGTCCCATTCCGCCCGGTGGAAGCGCGTCCCGATCCCCAGCGCTCCGCAGAGCGAGGAGAGGGAGTGGTCGCGGAACATCCGCGACCGGCGGGCCAGGACGAGGGTGTCGATCACCGGGTTCCGCGGCCACGATCCTCCCGCCAGGCGCGCCTCCTCCTTCAGGAACGAGAGGTCGAACGGCGCATTGTGGAAGACGAGGGCGTCGTCCCCGATGAACTCGAGGACTTGCGGGAAAAGGTCGGCGAAGGCGGGTGCCTCCGCCACCATCGCGTCGGTGATTCCGTTGACGCACGACGCTCCCGGCGAGATGGGGCGCAGCGGATTGACCAGGGAGACGAATGAGTCGACGACCGTCCCCCGGAGGAACCGGAGCAGGGCGATCTCGCAGATCCGGTGGCCGTTTCCAGCGTCCAGGCCGGTGGTCTCCACGTCCGCGGCGACGTAAGGAGTTTCCGCGAGCGGCCGCCCCTGTCCCGGAGAAGAACCGCTCCCTGGGACTACCGCCTTCCGGCCGCCTCGGTCAGCGCCGTCAGGGCGGCCGCGAGCGGGGCGCCCGCCCGGCCCGAGGCTCGTCGGCTTGCCGTCCATACGCACCATTATAAGACCTGTCGGCCACCGCGCGGTACGGCAACGAGGGGCGGCGCGGGCTCGTGGCCGGCACCGCGCGACCCCGTCCGGCGACCGGCGGCCCGGGCGCTCCGCGGCGGGCGCCCTTTTGCCGCGCCCGGGGAACGTGTTATAACAGCGGAATCCCACGTTCCCGGAGACGGGCGATGAAAAAATGGAAATGCGGCGTCTGCGGCTACATCCACACGGGCGATCAGCCGCCCGACGTCTGCCCCATCTGCGGGGCGCCGAAGGAGAAGTTCTTCGAGCTGAAATGACCCGGACCGGCGCGCTGAAGGTG
>JBLNEU010000364.1:0-3340 GCA_050263015.1 Deltaproteobacteria bacterium
TCTCCTTCGTGCCCACCTTCCGCACGCCCAGTCCCTCCCGGTAGATATCCCCGGTCCGGTGCCCGGCGGCGAGGACCCGCTCGACGGCGCTCTCGATCAGGGCGGCCTCCTCCGGCATGTCAAACGAGTATTTTAGCATCATGGCGATCGAAAGTATCGTGGCAAGTGGATTGGCGAGACCCTTCCCCGCGATGTCGGGCGCGCTGCCGTGGATCGGTTCGTAGAGCCCGACCTTCCCCCCCAGGGAGGCCGACGGCAGCATCCCGATCGACCCCGTGATCATCGACGCCTCGTCGGTCAGGATGTCGCCGAAGAGGTTCGTCGTGACGACGACGTCGAACTGTTTCGGCCACCGGATGAGCTGCATGGCGCAGTTGTCCACGAGCATGTGGGACAGGGCGACGTCGGGGTACTCTTTCCCTCCGACCTCCGTCACGACCTTGCGCCACAGTTCCGTCGCCTCGAGGACGTTCGACTTGTCCACGGAGGTGACCCGGCGGCTCCTCTTGCGCGAAAGGTCGAAGGCGACCCGGGCGACCCGCTCGATTTCCGGCCGGGTGTACACCTCGGTGTTGATCCCCGTCTCGACGCCGTCGATCACCTTCACGCCGCGCGGCTCCCCGAAATAGATCCCGCCCGTGAGCTCCCGGACCACCATCAGGTCGATCCCCTCGACGAGCTCCCGCCGCAGCGGCGACGCGTCGAGAAGCGGCCCGAACACCTTCGCGGGGCGCAGGTTCGCGAAGAGGCCGAGTTCCTTGCGCAGGCCCAGGAGCGCCCGCTCCGGGCGCACCGCGAACGGAAGCGGATCCCATTTCGGGCCGCCGACCGCGCCGAGAAGGACGGCGTCCGCGCCCCTGGCGAGCGCCAGCGCGCGGTCGGTCATCGGGACGCCGTGGGCGTCGTAGGAGGCGCCGCCCAGAAGCTCCTCCTCCGTCTCGAAGGTCCGCTTCCCGCGGACGTCCTCGACGGCGCGCAGGACCGAGAGCGCCTCGGCGACGACCTCGGGCCCGATCCCGTCGCCCGGGAACACGCAGATCTTCGGCATCGCGCTACTTTCCTTTCCGTCTCGCGACGATGTAGTTGAGGAGGCCCCCCGCCGCGACCAGCTCCTGCATGAACGGGGGAACGGGCGCGATCCGGTACTCCTTTCCCTTCGTCTCGTTCCGGAGCGTCCCCTTTTCCATGTCCACGGCGATCCGGTCGCCGGCATCGATCCCGTCCACGGCCTGCGGCGCCTCGAAGATGGGGAGCCCCATGTTGAACGCGTTCCTGTAGAAGATCCGGGCGAACGACTTCGCGATCACGGCCGAGGCGCCCGACGCCTTGATGGCGATCGGGGCGTGCTCCCGCGAGGAGCCGCACCCGAAGTTCTTTCCCGCCACGATGAAATCGCCGGGAGCCACGCCCCCGGCGTACCCGGCGTCGATGTCCTCCATGCAGTGCTTCGCGAGCTCCGCCGGGTCGGAGGTGTTCAGGTACCGCGCGGGGATGATGACGTCGGTGTCGACGTCGTCCCCGTACTTCCACGCCTTGCCCTTCAGCTCCATTCTCGTCGCTCCAAGGTCATCTGGCCCGCGTCGGAGCGCGCAGCCTTCGCACGCGGGCCCCTCGCTCCGTCGCTCGCACCTTGCACGGGCCGGGTCGACACGGAATCTGCCGAATACGATGTGTTTCCCCGGAAAGAGTGCCGCGCGACGGCGACAGCGGTTCCCCGCGCGGAACCCTCTCTATCGGATCTCGTCGGGACCGCCAATGCGGCCGAGAACCGCCGAGGCCGCCGCGACCGCCGGGTTGGCGAGGTACACCTCGCTCTCGGGATGGCCCATCCGGCCGACGAAGTTCCTGTTCGTCGTCGCCACCGCGCGCTCTCCCCTGGCGAGGATCCCCATGTGCCCGCCCAGGCACGGACCGCACGTCGGCGTCGAGAAGGCCGCCCCGGCGGTCACGAAGATCTCCATCAGCCCTTCCCGCATCGCCTGGAGGTAGATCTCCTGGGTCGCGGGAAAAACGAGCATCCGCACGCCGTCGTGGACCTTGTGCCCTTTCAGCACCGCCGCGGCGCTGCGCAGGTCCTCGATGCGTCCGTTGGTGCACGACCCGACGACGACCTGGTCGATGGGGACGTTGCCGACGCGCGAGAGCGGCTTCGCGTTCTCGGGCAGGTGCGGAAACGCCACCTGCGGCTCGAGCTTTCCGAGGTCGACCGTCATCTCGTCGGCGCAGCGGGCGTCCCGGTCCGCCGTCACGACCTCGTACCCGCGCTTCCCGCGCCCGTCGGCGTACGCCTTCGTGGCCGCGTCGAAGGGGAAGATCCCGTTCTTGGCGCCCGCCTCGATCGCCATGTTGGAAATGGTGAAGCGCCAGGCCATCGGCAGCGACGCAAGCCCGTCCCCGGCGTACTCCATCGCTCGGTAGAGGGCGCCGTCCACGCCGATCGTCCCGATGATGTGGAGGATGACGTCCTTGCCCTCCACCCACTTGCCCGGCCGGCCCGTGAGCACGATCCGGAGCGTGGAGGGGACCTTGAGCCACACCTCCCCGGAGATCATCGCCGCGGCGAGGTCGGTGCTCCCGACGCCCGTCGAGAAGGCGCACAGGGCGCCGTAGGTGCAGGTGTGGCTGTCCGCCCCGATCACGAGATCGCCGGGGACGACCAGCCCCTCGTCCGGCAGGAGGACGTGCTCGATCCCCATCCGGCCGACCTCGAAGTAGTTGACGATCCCGTACTCGCGCGCGAAGTCGCGCATGAGCTTGACCTGCTCGGCGGACTTGATGTCCTTGTTCGGCGCGAAATGGTCCGGCACCAGGGCGATCCGCTCCCGGTCGAACACCTCCGCGACGGCGAGTTCCCGGACCGCCTTGATGGCGATCGGGCTCGTGACGTCGTTGCCGAGCGCGAGGTCGACCCTGGCGAGGATCAGTTCGCCCGGCTCAACCTTTTCCTTCCCCGCGTGCTTCGCGAGGATCTTCTCCGTGAGCGTCATGCCCATCGATGCCCTTCCCCTTGTCCGCCGGTATCCCGTGCCGCTCCCGGACCGCCCGGACGACTTCCCCGACCGGCCCGGAGACGATGTACAGCGAGGTGAACAGGAAAATCATGACCTGGGGCTCCGCCGCGAGCAGGAGCGCCAGGAAGACGAACACGACCAGGGTGTTGAAGGGGCGGCGGCGGAACGGCTCCAGGTCCTTGAAGCTGGCGAACTTCACCGTGCTCACCATGAGGAACGCGAGCACGTAGATCGCCAGGAGCACCGCCACGTGCCTGAAGCCCCCCGCGCCCCCGAGATAGTAGTACAGGAGGATCGTCGAGGCGACGAAGGTCGCCGCCGCCGGGATC
>JBLNEU010000365.1:0-2803 GCA_050263015.1 Deltaproteobacteria bacterium
CACGCGCCGACGGGCTCGTGGCTGGAGCGGACGTGGTTCTTCGGCGTCCTTCGGCGGCACCACTTCGAGCACCACCGCGACCCCAGCAAGAACTTCAACGTCGCGTTCTTCGCCATCGCGGACGTTCTATTGGGGACCTACAGCCGTGGACCTCGCTGAATTCAAGAAGCTCAAGACCCTCAAGAACGGCCACCTGACGAAGCTGGGAATCTCCATCCTGATCGACGACGAAGCTCCTCCCGGCCTCGACACGGTGCTGCGCCACCACATCAAGCGGTGCGCCCCGTGCCGCTCTCAGATGGCCGCGTTCCTGCGTGTCGAGAGGATCGCCAGACCAGAGAAATAGGAGCGCGAATCGAGGCGGTGTGCATCACGCGGCAGTAGCGGAGCCTTCCTGCGGGCGGCATACTGGGAAACGGCGGTGACGACCGCCGCCATCTGCGCCGGGTACGGATCACGCCGTCAGAATCCCGGCCACCGTCTCGATTCGCGCTTCACGGATAGAGGAGGAGAATCGCATGGCTGACCCGATCAAGCACGGCTCCATCGAAGAGCCCATCGAGAATCCCGAGAAGCGGATCGACAAGAACCAGTACATCCGCTGGGAGTTCGAGTACATCGGGCGGAAGCTCGGCTTCTACCAGAAGGGCAAACAGGCGCTCGTGCCGCTCAAGCTCGACGGCGGGGAGGTCATGCTGGTAGACGAGGTTCACGTCTCGGAAGCCAACGGTACGGCGCACGTCTTCTACTTCAACGTGACCGATCAGGTCACGGAGAGGGGGAACGCGGCGGCGAAGAAGCTGGGGCCGACAGCGTGAACCGCTGGGTAAAGCTCCCCAAGAAGTCTCGCCGGAAATGCGGGGAGTTGGTCATCAGGAATATCAAAGGGACAGCCTACGTCGTCGCGTGCGGAGTCAGGTCGGACTGGGAGTTCAAGAGCCGGTTCGTCCGTGCGTTCCGTTGCCACGAGCACAAGACGTGGATGGACCAAATCGTTGAAGCGGCCAGGAAAACGATTCCCAGGATCGCGGCGGGGGCGCGATGAACCCGTCCGTCTGCTTCTTCACGATCTGCGGAGGCGGGGAGGACTACGAGTTCCTTCTCGGATGCGTCGAGCACCACGCCAAGATGGGCCGTCACGTCGTCCTCGACACCACGCCGGAAGGCCAAGCTCGGACGTTCAAGAAGCTCCCGCCGACCGTCGAATGGGTCCACGAGCCCATCTACGGGAGCGGCTGGAAGGAGTTCCGCTTCCGCTCCGCTCTCGTGAGGTCCCTTGATCTGGCCCGTCAGCAAGGGACCGACGTAGTGGTCCAACTGGACTCCGACGAGTATTTCTCGGAGGACTCCCTGGAGCGCGTCTTTCCGCACGCCGTTGACGCGGTGGTCAGCGTCGAAACGGTCCATTGGATGCGCGACGGCGTGCCCTACTCCTTCGGGCGCTCCGAGATTCACGCGAGGGTCTGGCCCGCGAAGCTGGACGTGTCGTGGCCCGTCAACTTGGCCTGGGTCGCGCACCCCCACTACAACGGGAACCCGGACCATCACGCGATGCTCGGGGCCCCGCCTGGAACGCGCACGATCACGGTGGACGGGCACTTCCACTACCACCTGCACTACGCGGTCGGCGAGAAGTCCTTGAACGACGAGACGGCCAGAACCACAATCCAAGGCTGGCCGCACGGCACCCCGGCGCGGGTCGTGCCGATGCCGTTTCCGATCTGGCGCTGGGCGCGGAGGGGGATCAAGCCTTCGGAGGCGTTCGTATGAGCTTCGACAAGACCTACCCGAACCGCAAGGACAAGCGGAAGCCCTACCACGGCGCTCGGGCTCACGATCCGTCCTGCCGTAGCCACGGCGGTTGCCCGGCGTGCGCTGGGGCCCGCCGCCGCAAGGACAAGCGCCGGTCGCCCGAGGTCGAGTAGCCGTGCGACAGGAGTTCTACGTCTCGTTCGAGGTTCCCGGGCGACCGATGCGACGGGTAGGCGGGAAGACCTCCGCGTCGGAATACCTGCGCCCTGACAACGCCGTGAACCCGGACGCGGTTCCGACCGGCAGGTGGATCTCGACGGATCGCGAGGACGGCGCGTACTGCTTCCCAACCCGCGAAGCCGCCGAGACACTCATGCTGCTCGACGCCATCGAGCATCCAGACCGGCTCGGGCGCTACAGGGTCATCGCCGTGACCCGGGTGGTAGAGGACGGAGCCGTGGTGACGAGGAGATTCCCAGCGTGAAGGGCTTACTGCGCGTCCTGCTCGACCGCATGTTCGGCGTCCTCGTCGGCCAGCGGTGCGATCTCTGTCGGGAGTGGACCACGCGGCGCGTCAGCGGGCCCGAAGGGACCGTGACGTGGTGCCTCGTCTGCGCCGTTTCGGAGTTCCGCCGATGGGGACTGTGAAGCTGCGTCCGCAATTCCACTTCACGGGCGAGCGCCTCCCGGAGGGCGAGACGGCGAAGCTGCTCGTGATCTCGCGGCCCGCGATGGTGAAGGACGAGTTCTACCCCGACGGACTGTGCTACATGACCCCGTTCTCGGATCGGTGGGGCCCGCTCGACCTCGCCGCCGCGTGGTACGAGCACGAGATCCTCGTCGCCGAGGAAGCCGCCGCGCAGTTCATCCTCAGCGATCCGAAGAGGTACTTCGGCAGCGTCAACGTGGAGCAGGTGCGATAATGCCGCGCCCGCGCATGGACGCCGCCGGGAACATCGTCCCCGAGAGCGAGCTTCGGAAGCTCTGGATCGTCGTGTACGACAACTCCGACGACACGCTCCCGCTCAACCTGCTCGGCAACAAGGGCTAC
>JBLNEU010000366.1:0-3273 GCA_050263015.1 Deltaproteobacteria bacterium
TCGCTCTTCTCGTCGAAGAACAGCGGGAAGGAGAGCTTCGTCTCGCCGCCGGGACCCGTGAACCGGGCGAGGAAATTGCGCACCCGGCCGAGCCCCACGTCGCCGTCCTCGTTGACGGCGATGACGGCCACCTTCTCCGGACCGTACTTCCGGTACAGGCGCTCGAGCGCGGCCATCTCCTCGGTGCACGACTTGCAGTAGATGGACCAGAAGGTGAGGATGACCGGAACCTTGCCGCGGTAGGACGACAGCGAAAGGGACTCTCCGTTGACCTGCTTCCCCGAGAAGTCCGGCGCCTTCTTCCCCACGATCGACGCAGCCGCCGGGAACGCCTCTCCCGAAACCTGCTTCCCCGAGAAATCCGGCGCCTTCTTCCCCACGATCTCCGCGGGAGCCGCCGCCGCCCGCCCCGACAGCACGAGCAGCCCGGCCAGGGCCAGCAGCCCGGCCCGCCTCAGCGCATGCCCTCTCATTGGCCGCCTCCCCCCTTCTCCAGGATGATGAAATCCGACCGCTCGAACCCGAGGGACCTGAAAAAGCCCACGAGCCCGCCGTCGTTCCAGTCGACCATCGTCATGACCCGGGAAACGTTGTTGTTCCGGAAATAGGCGTCCAGGGTCCCGATCAGCGCGCGGGCCACGCCCTTCCCCTGGTACCGCGGATCGACCCCGACGATCTCGATCCACCCGCTCTTCGGGATGGCGAACTCCCACCCCCGGATGTCCCCCAGGATGAACCCGACGATCTCCCCCGCCTCCTCCGCCACGAGGCACCCGAGGGGGTTCCGCGTGATGTCGTCGATGATCTTCGACGCCCACTGGGCATCGGGCGGGCGCCCGGTGATCCGCTCGTTGATGCGCAGGACGGCGTCCGCGTCCTGCGTCTTCATGCGCCGCACCGTGACGCTCATTCGGTCCTCCTCCATTCGGACAGGCGGTTCCGGACGACGTCCACGAGAACGGCCGGCCTCGCGTAGCGCCTGAAGATGTTCTTGAACGAATCGTGCCCGGAGACCGCGTTGAAGAGTGCATCGTGGATCGACTGGTCGACCTTGGCCATCGTGAGAACCGTCCCCAGCGTCCCGGCCATATCGCCCGCCTTGCAGAGATGGCGCATCCACGTCCCGTACAGGTAATCCTCCCGGAGCGCGGCCGTCCGCTCCTCGTATCGCCGGAAGGCGCCCGGGGAGATCCCGTGGTCGGCGATCGTCTCGGCGGCGAGGATCCCCGTCTCGATGGCCATGTTGACCCCCTTCCCCTTGAAGGGGCGCAGCCAGCCGGTCGCGTCGCCCACGGTCAGGTACCGGTCGCCGGTCGCGCCCCGGGCGGGCGCCCCCGGGAATTTCCCCCGGTAGACCTCCTGGGCGTCCAGCGTGAACGGGGGAAGGTGGTCCCGCACGTCGTCCTTCGACAGGAACGCGAAGAAGTCCTCCACCGTGGCCCGCGCGCCCGCGACGTTGACGATGACGTGGTCCCCCTTGGGGGTGATCGCCCCGAATTCGAGGCGGGGGACCCCGGGAGGGAACAGGTAGGCGTAAATGATGCTTCCCAGCTTCTTCTCGATGAAGTCCCTGTCCGTGTGGATCTTGGCGACGTACGTCTGGACGAACCTCCCCGGCCGGCGGTAGCGCCCGCGGGTGGCCGCCTCGAAGATGTCGATCATCCCCTCGTCGAGGCCGAATGCGCCCACCACCGCGTCGGCCTTCACCATCCCCGCCTCCGAGTAGAGGAACACCCGGCTCCGGCCGCCCGTGGGGAAGTCGATCCCCGTCACCCGGCCGCGAACGACATCGACGCCTTCGGTGGCCGCGCGGGCGATGAGGAAGCTGTCGAACTGCACCCGGCGGACGGTGTAGGTGGGACCGCTCCGGTGCTCCCCCACGAGGAGGATCTCCTTCCCGCCCGCGTGGAGCCGGTAGCCGTAGATCTGGCGCTTGAAGATGTCGTAGGGGAGATCGATCCCGAGGCGCCCGCCGAGCAGATCCTCGATCGGCGGCGAAAGCACGCCGGCGCACTGGTTGAAGTGCCGCTCGAAATCCTTCCCCTCGAACAGGACCACCCGCACGCCGAGATCCCGCTCCCGCGACAGCCGGGCGAGGCGGATGGCCGCCGCGCACCCGCCCGGCCCGCCGCCGATCACCGCCACCGTCGCTCCGCGTATCCCCGCTCCGGTCATCGCCCTTCCGGCTCCTCCTCGTGCCCGACCACGGCGAGGAGCTGTCCCTCCTCGACGCGCTCGTTGACCCTCACGCAGATCTCCTTGAGCACCCCGGCGACCGGCGTCTTGACGGCGTTCTCCGTCTTCATGACCTCGATGTTCATCACCTCTTCGCCCCGCCGCAGCCGGTCGCCGGCTTTCAGGACCCTGTCCTTCGTCCCGATCCGCCACACGGTGCCGGTCATCGGCGCCCCGATCTCGCCCCGGACCGCGTGGCTCGCCTTCCTCACGGCCCTCCGCGCCGCCGCCGCCTCGGGAAGCTCCACGGGAAAGACGTGCATGATGTTGTCCACCGAAAGGACGACCTGCTTGATGCCGCGCACCCCCTCGCCGATCGACACGAGTTTGATGACGTGCGGCTTCCCCGAGGTCCGGATCGACACCGAGTCCCCGGGGCGCCCCAGTCCGCGGAACCAGACGGACGTCGGGAGGACGGTCGTGTCCCCGTAGCTCTCCCGGAACCGGATGAAGTCGACCGCCGCCTTGGGATGCATGAGGCCGAGGACGAACTCCTCGTCCGTCGCCGCGCGGCCCAGTTCCTCGTCGAGCGCCTTGCGGGACTTTTCGAGGTCGTCGTCCGGAAGCCGGGACAGGGGCGACGACTCGACGCGCTCGGCCTTGACCTTCTCCTCCCACCCGTCGCCGAAAACGCTCCGGTAGACCCAGTCCCGCGGCCAGCCGAACGGCAGCGGCCCGTACCGGCCGAGGAGGAGATTCTTGAGGTCGTCCGTCGCCCCGGCGTAGAGCCGGAGGAGGACGTTCTCCTCGGCCTGCGACAGCGCCTCGAGGCGCTCCCCTCCCGCGAAATATTTCTCCAGCGCCTGGAACAGCCGCCGCACGTTCTGCTCGCCGCCCTCCTTGTGGAATCTCTGGACGATCCCCGCCCAGGTCGTCCACGTGATCTGGGAGCCCGGCGTCACGTCGAAGTACTTGATGATGCGGTTTCCGTATCCCATCCCTTTGAGGATGTACGGCATGAGGTCGAGGAACCCCCCCTTCTCGGCCTGTTCGAAGGAGGAGGGGAATGCGCCGCCCGGCATCCGGTGCCGCACGACG
>JBLNEU010000367.1:0-3911 GCA_050263015.1 Deltaproteobacteria bacterium
CCCGCGACGAGGAGCGGCGCCGCCAGGGCCGCGGCGACAAGAAGGACGGCGCGGGCGGACGGGCGTCCGGGGAACGCCGGCCGGCGTCCGGCCGTGGCGGCGGGCTTGCGACCGGAGGCCAACGTTCACTTCTCCCGGATCGGCGAGAGCGCCGGGGAACCGCCGGGCGCGGGCTGCGAGAAGCGGAACCGGAAGACCGCGGTCGCCCCGGCCGTCACGCCGAGCGGAAAGTCGGCGGACGGGCGGCTCTTCCAGTACGGGTGCGAGAGCTCGATCCGGGCCTGGTACGATCCCGGCAGAAGTGGGATCTCGACCACGATCGGGGTCGAGCCGGCGGCGAAGGCGTCCCGTTCGGCCTTTTCGAACTCCCGCTCGTCCTCGATCTTTCCGCCGACGAGCAGTCGGGCGCCGGCGGGAGCGGCGGCGCCGGCGGTGCCGAGGATCTCGATGCGCACGCCCGTCGCCCTCGGCACCGTGGAATGCTCGGCGATCCGGTCGAGCTCGGCCCGGATCGCGTCCATCTCCGACAGGATCGCGGACACGTCCTTCTCGATCGCATCGAGGGACTCCGGCGCCGCGCGGGTTCCGGTACAGAGGACGAGCAGGAACAGGAGGGCTGCGGCGCGACTCTTCATCGGCGGTCCCCGTTTCGGGTGGTTTTCGTTTCCTTCAGGTCCAGGACCGTTCCTTCGGGAAGGAAGACGCGCACGAGCGGGACGCTCCGCCCCTCCGGCATCAACTCGACGGGCCCGAAGATCCGGACGCGTCGCCGCGAGGGGGAGCCCGCCTGGAGCACGAGCGTCAGGTAGGCCCGGCACGGCTTCTTCCCCCGGTAGTGCTGGACCGCGAACGTGAAGTCGCTCCTGGTCTCGTTCTCGACCGTGAAGACCTCCGGGCCGTATCCTTCGCGGTTGTCGAGCCACAGCCGGGCCGCGGGGATGGCCGTCGCGCTTTCGAGGACGTCGGGCGCGTCGAAGAAGGTGTGGCGCCCCTCCGAATCGGTCGCGTGGAGGTCGAGATCGACGTCGTCCTCGTCCCAGTGGAGGACCGCCATCAGCGGTCGCTCCGCGATGCCCCTTGCCGCGACCCGGCGCGTCTCGCTGATCCCCGTCAGCCCCTCGACGTCCACGGCCTCGACCGAGAAGACGTCCTCGCCGGTGACGAGAACCGCCCGCTGCTCGAACGAACCGTCGGGCCGGAACCGGATGCTGCGCGGCGTGTCGTTCTGGATCAGGGCCACCTGCCTCAGGGCGTGGCGGCTCTTCACCTTTCCGCGCACCGTGATCACCGGGCTCGTGGTGATGTCGACGGAAGCGTCCGCGGCGGGGGAAGAGAGGGCGATCGTGGGCGCCGGCGGGACGTACCGGACGGTCCGGGCGGCGCGGAGCGCCCGCCCGAACCGGTCGAGTCCCGTGACGACGATCCTGTTTTCCCCCGGGGCGAGCGAGACGGGGATCTCGAACCGCCCGCCGTCGACCGTTGCCGTGCGGGCCTCCCGTCCCACGACGATCGACACCATCCTGACCGACGCGTCCGCGGCTCCCGCGAGCACCTGGCGGGAGCGGTCCGTGTCGCCCTCGGGGGGCGTGTCGATCCGCAAGGGGCTCTCGGGCGGCAGTTCCTCCCGCACCGCCGTGGGCGCCTCCCGCCGCTTGAGCCAGTCTCCGCCCCGGAACCCGCGGATCACCACCCGCTGCCGGGCGGCGAACGCGTTCCACCGCGGTTCCTCGAACAGGCGCAGGTCGCTTGCGGCGGGAACGACCAGCATCCGGTCCGTCCGGACCCCGGAACCCGCAAGCCGCGCGGCGAACGCGCGCGCGATGTCCATCGCCCACGGTTCGTTCTCGGACCAGGCCCCGATCGGGTCGACGACCGCCTGGACCGAAAGGAAGACGCGGTCGTCCTTCTTGATCCGCTCGAGCAGGTAGGCGATTTCCTTCTGCTGGGCGGGCGTCCAGCCCGACGCGGGGAGCTCGTTGAGGGCGAAGACCGTCTCGAATAGAATATTGGCGTCGAATGCGCTTCCCGGCGCGACGGGGGAGACGGCGACCTCGCCCGACGGCGCCGTCTGCGGGGCGGCGAGGCAAAGGAGGGCGCCGGCCAGGATGAGGGGGGTGCGTCGGAAGGGCATCGTTCCCCTGCGGGTCGGGTGTCGTTCGCGGTGCAGCGCGTGTAGAATACCACGACTGGTATCGTCAGGGGAAAGGCGGGAAGGCCGATGAAAGAGACCGGAAAGGCGACCATGGCGGACATCGGCGGCAAGCCGGCGACCGCCAGGGAGGCCGTCGCGGAGGGGCGGGTATTTCTCTCCGTCGACGCCTGGGAGATGGTCCGCGGGGGCGGCATCCCGAAGGGCGATGTCTTCGGGGTGGCCCGGGTTGCGGGAATCCTCGCGGCCAAGGAGACCCCCCGGATCCTTCCCCTTTGCCACCCGATCCCCCTCTCGTCCGTCCGGGTCGATCTCTCCCTCCCCGGGCCGGGTGAAGTCCGGGTCGAGGCGACGGTCAGGACGGTCGCCCCGACGGGAGTCGAGATGGAAGCCCTGACGGCCGTTGCCGCCGCCGCGCTCTGCGTCTACGACATGGTCAAGCCCGTGGACCGGTCGATCGAGATCTCCGGCATCCGCCTTCTCCGGAAGACGGGCGGAAAGAGCGGCGATTACGTGGCGGCGGGCGCCTCCCGGCGGAGCCGGGCGGCGAGGAGCGCGGCCTCGCGGAAATCGGCGGCGCGGAGCGGCAGGGGACCGAAGCGGTCCCGGTGATACAGGTCCACGAATCGGACCGCGTCGGCGCGCAGTTCCGGCCGCAAGGCGGCCGCCGACATCACCATCTCGGAGAGGGGGGTCCCGGGCGACCGGCGGTGGCCGAGGACGGCGAGACGGGCGAGGAGGCGGGCGTAGGGCCGGGGCAAAGGCGGGTCTCCGGCGGGGCGCGCCCTCGCGGCGGCGCTGCCCCGGGCCCGGAGGCGGCGCAGGAGAAGAACGCACGCCGCGGCGGCGAGGAAGGCGGCCGGGACGGACCACGGGGTCCGCAGCAGGCCGCCGGGCGACGGCCATGCCGCCGGCCGGGCCGCCCACGCGCGCGCGCGGCGCAGCGACGACCACCCCTCCATCACGGCCTCCCCCTGCATCTTCAGCGAATAGGTCACCACGTACTTGGTCCACCGCTGCCGCGCCCAGTCGACGTAGATCCCGATCGGTCCGGTGCGCGCGAAAAACGGGGAGTTCTCCCCGAATTGCGGCGTGGCGTCCAGGATCCTCCAGGCCCCCCCGATCCACGCCTCCGTCCACGCGTGGGCGTCGGACTGCCGGACGATCAGGTAGTTCCCCACCTCGCTCCACTCCCCGCCGAGGTACCCCGCGGCGATGCGGGCAGGGATCCCCGCGCCTCGAAGCAAAAGGCAGAGGCCGGTCGCGTAGTGCTCGCAATGTCCCGCCTTCGCGACGAAGAGAAATTCGCGGGCCGACGCCGCCGGGTCGTCGAGCGTGTACCGGAACCCCTGCGCGAAATATTCCAGGATACGCCGCGCCTTCTCCCCGTCGGAGTTCGCCCCGGCGGTCAGACGGGCCGAAAGATCCCGGACGTCGTCCCAGCCCCCGGGCAGCGCCAGGCAATCGCCGGGGGGAGGGACGGCCCCGGTCGTTCCGGCCTCGTCCGCCGCGAACCGGAGCCTGTACCGCGCCCCGGCCAGGTCGGGCAGCGCGAAGGAGTAGTTTCCGCGGCCGTCCGTCGACAGCTCGCCGACGCTCCCCTCGATGGAGACCGGGGCCCCGTAGACGAAGACCGCCGCGTGCTCCATCGATTCGAGCGTGATGTCCGCCGTGGACAGGAACGTGCCGCGCGGCGGCGGGCCCAGCGCGTAGGTGGTTCCCCACCTCGGGATGCGCGCCTGGGAGAGGCCGCCTCGCGTCC
>JBLNEU010000368.1:0-2807 GCA_050263015.1 Deltaproteobacteria bacterium
TGCGCGTCGGTGCGGCTCGACCCCGGGCCGGGCCCGCGGGCGGTTCTCTCGCTCTACAGCGCGAGGCGCAACGCGTTCGACCCCGTGGAAATGGAGGCGATCTCCGCGCTCGCCGGCCGCCTCGGCGCGGCCATCGTCGGAGCCCGGCGCCACGCCCTGTTCGTTTCCGCCAAGAACGCGTACGACGATCTGCTCAAGACGCAGCGGGACGGCATCGTCTGCGTGCGGGGGGGGAAGATCGTCCGCGTCAACCCGGCGGCGATCTCGATCCTGGGGTACGACGACGCTCGGGACCTGCTGGGCCGGGACCCCGCGGTGATCCTCGCGGATCCGGACGGCGATCCGAAGGTCAGGTCCCTTCTGCAACAGGGCGACCCGGGGACCGGCCGGTTCGCGTGCGAGGCGGTCGTCCGCAGGGGGGACGGCGCGACTTTCGCCGCCGAGCTCGCCGCCACCTGGCTGCCGCGGCCCGAGGGACCGAAGGCGGAAGGGACGGCTGCCTGGCAGCCCGAAATGAAGGGGCCGCTCGGCATGATCGTCGTCCGGGACGTCACCCGGCGGAAGGAGACCATGGAGGACCTCCGCAGGGAGCGCGATTTCACGGGAAAGGTCCTCGGCATCGTCGGGGCCCTCGTGGTGCAGCTCGGACCTGACGGGGAGATCCTGCTCGTCAACCGGCAGTGCGAGGAGGTGACGGGGTACGGCGCCGCCGAGCTGGCCGGCCGGCGGCTGGAGGACGTTCTCCTCCCCGCGCCGGCCCGCCCGCCGTTCCGGTCCGCGTTCAAAGACGCCCTGGCGGGAGGCGTTTCGGCGAACGTCGAGTCCCCCCTCCTCACGAAGTCGGGAGAGACGCGGCTGGTCGCCTGGAATCACGCCGCGGTCGGGGGGCAGGCGGGAAAGGCGCGCTCGGTCGTCGCCGCGGGAATCGACCTGACGGACCGGCGGCGCCTCGAGGAACAGGTCGTGGGGATGCAGAAGATGGAAGCGGTCGGGACGCTGGCAGGCGGGATCGCCCACGACTTCAACAACATCCTGACCGGGATCATGGGAAACCTCGACATCGCGCGGAAGACGCTGCCGGACGGGGCCCCGGTCTCGGAAGCGGTCCACGAGGCGATCCGGGCATCGGAGCGGGCCGCCGTGCTCATCCGCCAGCTCCTCGAATTCTCGCGGCGCTCGCCCCTGGAGCGGCGGGCGGTGGACATCGGGAAGGTCCTGCGGGAAGTCGTCCACCTCTTCTCCCAGACGATCGACCGGCGGATCGCGGTCGGGTGGACGGCGCCGGACGACCTGTGGCCGGCGGCGGCGGACGGCAACCAGATGCACCAGGTGCTGATGAACCTGTGCGTCAACGCCCGGGACGCCGTCCTCGAGCGGCTCGAGGCCGGCGGCGGGAACGAGGCGCCCCCCGGCGGCTACGCGATCCGCCTCTCCGCGGAGAACGCCGCCGTCGGGGACGGCTATTGCCGGGCATACCCGTACGCCCGCCCGGGGGATTACGTGCTCCTGACGGTGTTCGACAACGGAATCGGAATGGACGAGGCGACGCAGCGGCGGGTCTTCGAGCCCTTCTTCACGACGAAGAAGCTCGGCCGGGGGACGGGGCTCGGCCTGTCGACGGTCTACGGGATCGTCAAGCAGCACGGCGGGTGGATCAACATGGAGAGCGCGCCCGGGAGAGGGACCGTGTTCTCCGTGTACTTCCCCAGGGCCGTCGCGGCGACCGACGCCGACATCTCCTCCGAGGACGCGCCGACGCTTCCGGCGGGACGGGAGCGGATCCTTTTCGTGGACGACGAGGCGATGATCCGGAAGCTCGGCTGCAAGATCCTCGAGAGGGACGGGTACACGGTGGTCACCGCCTCGGACGGCCGCGAGGCGCTCGAGATCTTCGCCGCGGAGCGGGCCGCGGTGGATCTCGTCATCCTCGACATGACGATGCCGCTGCTGTCCGGCCTCGAGGTCCTGGAGCGGATGAGGGCCCTCGAGCCCGGCGTCCGGGTGATCCTCTCCAGCGGGTATCCCGTCGAGAGCGGCTACTCGGGCCCGATCGAGGCCCGGCCCGCCGCGTTCCTCCAGAAGCCGTACCGCCCCGACGCGCTGTCGCGTCTCGTCCGGGAAGTCCTCGACGGCAAGCCCGCCTGACCCTCCGCTCGGGGGACGCGGCACGGTGTTTCCGGCCGCTCCTTCCACGCCGGCGACACACGTGCGCAGCCGCGTCCTACGCGTCTTCGCGGTTCAGGGCGTCGATCAGCGCCCGGAGCCGTCCGAAGCTTTTCCGGTCGAAGGCGAAGATGAGGCGCGGGAGGCGGGCGAGGGCGGGCTCGTCCGTCTCGTCCGGCAGACCCGCGCCGAGCCGGAACGTTCCCGAGGCGAGGATGTCGCCGAACTCCCGCCGGATCCGCGCGAGTGCCGCCTCCCCGATCGGCCTGGAGAGGCGGATGACGAGATCCTTCCCGACGGACCTGGTGCTGTGGAAGACGCGATAGAATCCGAGGATCTCCGCGGCGGCCGACCGGGCGTCGTCGGTCACGCGAAACAACGCGAGATCGTCAGGGGAGATGAGGCCTCTCCCGAGAAGCTCCCCATCGACGAACGCCGTCCACTTCCGCCAGTAGTCGCCCCCCGGCTCGTCGACGAGAACGATGGGGAACGGGCGGCTCTTGCCGGTCTGGAGGAGCGTCAGGACCTCGAACGACTCGTCGAGGGTCCCGAAGCCGCCGGGGAAGAGGGCGACGGCGTCCGCTTCCTTGACGAACAGGAGCTTCCGGGTAAAGAAGTACTTCATGTGGAGGAGCTTCGCGCTT
>JBLNEU010000369.1:0-6318 GCA_050263015.1 Deltaproteobacteria bacterium
GCACACGGTGGCCACCTGCGGCTTGATGAACTGCATGGTGTCGTAGATGGCCATCCCGGCCGTCACGAGCCCGCCGGGCGAGTTGATGTAGATGTTGATGTCCTTGTCGGGGTCCTCGGCCTCGAGGAACAGGAGCTGGGCGATGACGAGGTTGGCGACGTCGTCGTCGATGCCGCTGCCGATGAACACGATCCGGTCCTTGAGCAGCCGGGAATAGATGTCGTACGAGCGCTCTCCGCGGGCCGTCTGCTCGACGACGATCGGAACGAGGTTCATCGGGCCTCTCCCCCTTCCTTCGTTTCGGCGTTCGCGAGAAGGAACTCCATGACCTTGCGACCGACGAGCCGGCTCCGGAGGTCGTCCATCCGCGCCTCGTCTCCGTACATCTCGCGGACCTTCCCGTAGTCCATCCGCAACCCTTCCGCGATCGCCTTCATTTCCGCCTCGATCTCGGCGAACGGAACGTCGATGTTCTCCTTCCGCGCGATCGCCTCGAGGATGAGGGAGACCCTGACGGCCCGCTCGGCGTTGGGAGCGAACCGCTCCCTCATCTTTTCGTAATCCAGGTTGATTTTCTTTAGGTCGATCCCCTGGGACGCCATCCGGTTCGCCGTGTCCTCCATCATCGAGACGATCTGGCGGTCCACCAGCGTCCCCGGGACCTCGAACGGGATCCTTTCGACGAGCGCCCTGCGGATCTCCTCCTCGACCCCGAGACGGGACCGTTCCTCCGCCTCGTGCCGGAGCCGGTCCCGCATCTTCTCGCGCAGATCCGCGAGGCCCGATATCTCGGTGAAGTTCTTCGCGAATTCATCGTCGATCCCGGGGAGCCGCTTCTCCCGGACGGCGTTCGCCGTCACGTCGAAGGACACGGTCTTCCCGGCGAATTTCCGGTTGGGGAACGCCTCCGGGAAGGTCACGTCGAACGTCCTCTTCTCCCCCGCGGTCACCCCGGACAGGGCGGCCTCGAACTCCCTCCCGAACGGAAGCCCGCCCCCGAGCACCGCGGTTCCCGAGTCGCTCTTCTCGACGACGTCGCCCGCCGACGATGCGACGAATGCGTACTCGACGAGGTCCCCGTCCGCGGCGCCGCGCCCCTCCACAGCGTGGTACCGCGCAAACGATTCCCGGAGTTTTTCGATCGCTCCGTCCACGTCGGCGTCCCCGACCTCGACCTTCTCGCGCGCCACGGGGATCCCCCGGTACCCGTCGGCGGCGATCTCGGGAACGACCTCGACCGTGGCGGTGAAGACGAACTCCTCGCCTTCCTTCAGCTGCGCCCCGTCGATCTTCGGCATGGAGACGATCTTGATGTCGTTCGAGCGGATCGCGTCCGCGAGCGACTCCTTGACCAGGTGCTCGGCCACGTCGGACTCGACGGACTCCCTGAAGACCCGCTTGACCATCGACATCGGGGCCTTCCCCTTGCGGAAACCTTTGAGGGGAGCCAGCTTGCGGACTTCCGCGTACCCTTCCTCGATCCGCCGGGACACCTCTTCCGCCGGGACCTCGACGCGGATCCTCTTCTCGATGCCGCTGACGGCCTCAACGCTCGTCTTCATCGCCTTCTTCTCTCCTATTGAGATGGCCACGCGTCATTTTCTGGTGCGAGAGGAGGGACTTGAACCCTCACGGTTGCCCACCGGATCCTAAATCCGGCGCGTCTGCCATTCCGCCACTCTCGCGGCCACGAAAGGATGGTGTCGCCAAGGGATTCAAAAATGCAAAACTATAGTATATACGAAAGGTTCCGACTGGCAAGGCAAAAGATCGGCCGGCGTCGGATCACTCGAGGAAGAGCCACTCCTTGAAGGCGTCCGACGGCTGGTCGAACTGCATCCCGAACACGTAGGACCCCTCCGGGTGCTCGGCGCCCCGGAACCAGATCACCTTCCCCGTCACGCGGATCGGCGGGTGCCCCTCGGGGAAGACCGTCGCGTCGACGCGGTTGCGCGTCGTCATGAGGGTGTCGTACATGACGTGGATCCCGTCGGGGGCGATCTTCGACGTCACCACGGACATCCCGAACGTCGAGAAATCCCTGGCCACCGCGTCGACCGGGGACGATATCTTGCCGGGATTCTTGCCGCTCTGGACCGTGAAGACAACATTGGCCATCCGCTTCAACCTCTCCCTTCGTCTGCGCTCCTTGGAAAACAGCGTCATCTCGGCGTCTTGTCCTTCGTTTCCTCGTCGATCCGCCTAAACCCCTCCAGTATAAGCTGCATTTCGTCCATCGCAATAGTCCGTTGCTCGGACGTCTGCCCGTGCGCGATCACGAAAGGACCCTCCTGCCAGTGGAGGATCTTGTAGAAGGCCTCCTCGCCCCTGAGACTTCCGACCTCGGCGTGGCGGATCCGCCCGTTCACGAAATAGATCCGCCCCTCCTCGCCCCCGGACCCCTGGATCGTGACCGACGCGGTCTTCAGGCCCAGGTGGAGCGTCTGGGCGATCTCCGGGATGCACAGGTTCTTCAAGTCCCCCATGACCCCCGGATTCGACGCGAGCGGCGCTGCGCCCTTGCGGCGCCGCGCATCCCGCCGGACGATGTTCCGGATCCGGGCGGCAAGCTCCTTGAGGTCGATCGGCTTGGTGAGGTAATCCTCGGCGCCCAGGTGGAGCGCCTCCACCTTCATCGCCGTCTCCCCCTTCCCCGAGAGGAAGATGAGCGGGATCTCCGCGTTCGCGCCGCCGTCCTTCATCCGCCGGAACATCTCGACGCCGTCCATCCCCGGCATCACCACGTCGGACACGACGAGGTCCGGCTTCTCCTGCGCGATCAGCGCGAGGGCGTCCGTCCCGTTGTCCGTCGCGATGACGTCGAACCCCTCGTTCACGAGCTTGAGCTTGAGAAGCGTGAGGTAGTCGATCTCGTCGTCCACCATCAGGATCTTCGGCTTGGTCCCCAGGCCCCGGAAGTAGAACTTCTTCTCCACGATGGCGCTGAAGATCTCGACGATCTCGGGGTCGAACTGGGTCCCCACGTTCTTGTGGAGCTCCTGGATCGCCTCTTCGCGGGTGAGGCTCTTGCGGTACGGCCGGTTCGATGTCATCGCCGCGAAGGCGTCGACGACGGCCAGGATGCGGGCGCCCACCGGGATCTCGCGGCCCTTCAAGCCCCCGGGGTACCCCTTGCCGTCGTACCGCTCGTGGTGGTGGACGATGATCGGCTTGACCTTCCACGGGAAGTCGATCGTGTCGAGGATCTTCGCCCCGTTCTCGCAGTGGGACTTGACGGTGTTGAACTCGTTCTCCGAGATCTTGGGCTTCTCCGAGAGGATCTCGTTCTTGACCCCGACCCGGCCGATGTCGTGGAGCATCGACGCGAGGACGATCTCGTCCACCATCTCCTGGGAGAGCTTCATCTCCTCGGCGACGGCGCGGGCGTATTCCATCGTGATGTGCGAGTTCCCCCCGAAGAACGGGTCGTTCACCTCGAGCAGGCCGACGAGGATGTCGATCGTGTCGATGAGGCATTTCTTGAGCCGGTCGTCGGTCAGCGGCGGCTCCACGGGGAGCCGGTCGTCCCCCGCCGCGTTGAGGAGCTCCAGGACCTCCCGCTGGTCGAGGATGAAGTCGGAGCCGCCGAAACGGAGGACGTCGTCCGAGCTGCGGATGACCGTGAACGAGGCGGCGACGATCACGCGCGCGTGCGGCGCGAGCCGGCGGATCCGGCGCTTGAGCTCCACCCCGGAGCAGTCGGGGAGGAAAAGGTCGATGAGGACGAAGTCCGGCGGGGCGCTCGCGACGATCTTGACCCCGTCCGCCCCGGTCCCGGCCAGCGTCACGCGGTACCCCTCCTCGGTCAGCATGCTCATGAGCATGTCCTGGACCGCGGGATCGTTGTTGATGACGAGAACCGACTTCTGCATCATCCCCGTTCGCCTCTCCCCGCTACCGCTCGCGGATGCTCATGCCCGTCATCTCGGCGGGCGCGGGGATCCCGAGCATCTCAAGGATCGTGGGCGCCACGTCGGACAGGGCCCGGTCCGGGCGCAGCGTCGCTCCCTTCCCCGACGGGTCTGCGTAGACGAAGGGGACCGGGTCCGTCGTGTGGGCGGTGTGAGGCTCGCCCGTCGCGGGATCGACCATCAGCTCGCAGTTGCCGTGGTCCGCGGTCACCAGAGCCGCGCCCCCCGCCTTCCAGACCGCCTCGACGACGCGCTTCAGGTTCGCGTCCACCGCCTCGACGGCCCGGATCGCGGCGGGCAGGATGCCCGTGTGGCCGACCATGTCGCAGTTGGCGAAGTTGAGGACGAGCACGTCGTGCCGCCCGGACGCGATCTCGCCTTCCGCCTTCTCCCCGACCTCGTACGCGCTCATCTCCGGCTTGAGATCGTAGGTGGCGACGGCGGGGGACGGGACGAGGAGCCGCGACTCCCCCGGGAACACCTTTTCCGCTCCGCCGTTGAAGAAATAGGTGACGTGGGCGTACTTCTCCGTCTCGGCCATCCGGAGGTTCCGGACCCCGTGGGCCGCGAAGACGTCCGCAACGAGGTTCTCCATGGTCTGCGGGGGAAACGCCGCCGGCAGGCCGAACGACTCGTCGTACCGCGTCATGCACGCGTACTCGAGCCCGAGCCGCTCGGGGCGCGCAAAACCGTCGAAGCTCTCCTGGGTCAGGGCGCGCGTCAGCTGCCGCGCCCTGTCGGCGCGGAAATTGAAGAACAGGACCGAGTCACCCGGCCCGATGGGTCCCACCGGCCGGCCGTCCCGCACGATCACCACGGGCTCGATGAACTCGTCCGTCTTGCCCCGTGCGTACGCCTCCCGCACGGCGGCGACGGGGTCGCTGCTCTCGCTTCCCTCGCCGCGCACCATGGTCCGGTACGCCCTCTCGATGCGTTCCCAGCGGTTGTCCCGGTCCATCGCGTAGTATCGGCCGCCGACCGTGGCGATCTCGCCGATCCCGGCCTCCCGGATCCTGCCGAGGAGCCCCTCGAGGTGGCGGACGCCGCTCGTCGGCGGCGTGTCCCGGCCGTCGAAGATGGGGTGGACGAACACCCGCGAAAGGCCGCGCTCGCGGGCCATGTCGAGGAGGGCGTACAGGTGGGTGTGCAGGGAGTGGACCCCGCCGTCGGAGAGGAGGCCGACGAGGTGGAACGCCTTCCCGTTGTCCCGGGCGGCGTCCATGGCGCGGCGCAGGACCGGGTTCCGGAAGAACTCCCCGTCCCGGACCGCCTTGGAGATCCTGACGATGTCCTGGTAGACGACGCGGCCGGCGCCCAGGTTCAGGTGCCCCACCTCCGAGTTCCCCATCTGGCCCGCGGGGAGCCCCACCCACTCCTCGGACGCGTTGATGAGGGTGCGGGGAAATTCCGCCCACAGGCGGTCGAAGAAGGGGGTGGAAGCCAGTGCGACGGCGTTGGCCTCCGTCTCCTCCCGGTATCCCCAGCCGTCGAGCACGACGAGTGCGACAAACCTCCGTTTCATCCTAAATATTATAGAACACTCCCTTTCCCTCGAAGCGGGCCGCCGGCCCCAGCTCCTCCTCGATCCGCAGGAGCTGGTTGTACTTGGCCATCCGGTCGGTCCGCGAGGCGGAGCCGGTCTTGATCTGGCCCGTGTTCAGCGCCACCACGAGGTCGGCGATGGTGCTGTCCTCGGTCTCGCCCGACCGGTGGGAGACCACGGCCGTCCATCCCGCGCGCTTGGCGGTCTCGACCGCCTCGACGGTCTCGCTCACGGTGCCGACCTGATTCAGCTTGATGAGGATGGAGTTCGCGATCCCCTCGGCGATCCCCTTGCGCAGGATCTTCGGATTGGTGACGAAGACGTCGTCCCCGACGATCTGGATCTTCTTCCCCAGGGCGCCGGTGAACATCTTCCAGCCGGCCCAGTCGTCCTCGGAAAAGCCGTCCTCGATGGAGAGGATCGGGTACTGCCGGCAGAGCCCCTCGTAGAACTTCACCATCCCCTCGGCGTCCTTCTTCGACCCGTCCGACTTCCGGAAGACGTACTTCCCGCTCTCGTGGAACTCGGAGGCCGCGGCGTCGAGCGCGATCCCGATCTCCTTCCCCGCGGCGTAGCCCGCCTTCCCGATCGCCTCGAGGATCACCTCGATCGCCTCGGAGTTGGACTTGAGCAGGGGCGCGAATCCGCCCTCGTCGCCCACGTTCGTGTTGAGGCCCTTGCCCTTGAGGACCTTCTTCAGGTTGTGGAACGTCTCCACGCCCATGCGCAGCGCCTCAGCGAACGAGCCGGCGCCGACCGGCATCACCATGAACTCCTGGATGTCCATGTTGTTGTCGGCGTGGGAGCCGCCGTTCAGGATGTTCATCATCGGCACCGGGAGCGTGCGCCCGCCGACGCCGCCCA
>JBLNEU010000370.1:0-3065 GCA_050263015.1 Deltaproteobacteria bacterium
GAGAAGGCGTTCCTGCATCTCAAGGCGCCGGTCGCCCGCGTGACCGGTTTCGACACGCCGTTCCCGTACGCGCTCGAGAAGACGTACATCCCGGACGCCGCACGGACCCTCGACGCGATCCGAGGCGTCGTGGAGTTCTGAAAAGCGAACGGACTCCGCCGCTTTCGGGCCGATGCGGTTGTGGTGGACGCGCCGCGAACGGTTTCGTAATATCCAGTCGAGATCCGCAAAAGAAGGGGGACGATCATGGCCACGGTGAAGGCGCACCGTCTCTACGTCGGCGGGCAGTGGGTCGACGACAAGTCGACGCTCGAAGTGATCGACAAGTACACCGGCGAGACGATCGGGGTGGTCCCCGCGGCGTCCCGGGAGACGGTGGACCGGGCGATCGCGGCGGCGCACGCGGCGTTCCCCGCCTACTCGCGGATTCCCGCCCACCGGCGCTTCCGCATCCTGGAGAAGGCGAGCCAACTCCTGGCGAAGCACCAGGACGAGATCGCGGCGACCATCTGCCGCGAGGCGGGCAAGGCGTGGAAATATTCCGCGGGCGAGGTCGCCCGGGCGGTGGAGACGTTCCAGTTCTCGGCCGAGGAGGCCAAGCGGGTGCACGGGGAGACCGTGCCGATGGACGCCTCCACGGCGGGCGAGGGGCGGGTGGGGTTCTACCTGCGCTGCCCGGTCGGCGTCGTCTCGGCGATCACGCCGTTCAACTTCCCCTTGAACCTCGTCGCCCACAAGGTGGGTCCGGCGCTCGCGGCCGGGTGCGCGATCGTCCTCAAGCCGGCGTCCACGACGCCGCTCACGGCGATCCGGCTGGCCGAGATCCTCGAAGAGGCGGGCGTCCCCCCGGGGGTGTTCAACGTCGTCGTCGGCTCCGGCGGCACGGTCGGAGAGTGGCTGACGACGGACCCCCGGATCTCGAAGATCTCGTTCACCGGGAGCCCGCCCGTAGGCGAGGCGATCATCCGGAAGGCGGGGCTCAAGAAAGTGACGATGGAGCTCGGCAACAATTCGGGTACGATCATCGAGCCCGACGCCGACCTCGGCGCGGCGATTCCCCGGTGCGTCGTCTCCGCCTTCGCGAATTCGGGGCAGGTCTGCATCTCCCTCCAGCGCCTCTACGTCCACCGGTCGATCGCGGCGGAATTCACGAAGCGGTTCGTCGAGGCGACGGCGAAGCTCAAAGTCGGCAACCCGCTGGACAAGGATTGCGACGTGGGGCCGATGATCGACGAGGCCGAGGCGAAGCGGGCGGAGGGCTGGATCGCGGAGGCCGTCGCCGAGGGAGCAAAGGTCCTGATCGGCGGCAGGCGGGAGGGGAGGGTCCTCCAGCCGACGGTGCTGGCGAACGCGCGCCCCGAGATGAAGGTCATGTGCCAGGAGGCGTTCGCGCCGCTGGTGTCCCTCTACGAGTACGAGACGTTCGAGGACGCGGTCCGCATGGTCGAGGACTCCCCGTACGGCCTCCAGGCGGGCGTCTACACGAACGACCTGCGCAAGGCGTTCCACGCCGTCGACCGGATCAACGCCGGCGGGGTCATGATCAACGACACCTCGATCTTCCGGGTGGACCACATGCCGTACGGCGGCAACAAGCTGAGCGGGCTGGGGCGCGAGGGGGTCCGGTTCGCCGTGGAGGAGATGACGACCATCAAGATGGTGATGTTCAAGCCCTGACGATTCGGAATATCATTGAATGACGGTGGGCCCCGGAAGGGAGGACGGCGGCTTGGCGCTCGAGCTCAGGCTTCCCGATGTCGGTGAGGGCGTCGCGGAGGGCGAGATCGTCCGGTGGCTTGTCGCCGAAGGGGCGGCGGTCAGGGAGGACGACCTCCTCGTGGAAGTCCTCACGGACAAGGCCAACATCGAGATTCCCTCGCCCGTCACCGGGGTCCTGGCGCGGATCCTGGCGGCCCCCGGCCAGGTCGTCAAGGTCGGGGAGACGATCGCCCTCATCGAGCCGGCGGACGCCGGTCCGGCGTCTCCAGGGGAGAAGGAGCCGCCCGCCGGTCCGCCGGGCAAGCCCCCGGCGCCCGGGGAGCCGCCCGCAAGCGCTTCATCAACCCAGGGACCGCCGCCCGCGGCCGGCCGCGACGTCCTGGCCACGCCGGTCGCCCGGAAGCTCGCCCGGGACCTCGGCGTCGACATCGGGGGCGTGGCGGGCACGGGCCCCGGAGGCCGCGTGACCGAGGACGACGTCCGCAAGGCCGCGGGGCCGGGCGCGGCGGCTCCCGCCGCCCGCGCGCCGAAAGGGCCGCATCCCCGCGAGGAGCGCGTTCCGTTCCGGGGGCGGCGGCGGATGGCGGCCAGGAAGATGGTCCTGTCAAAGTCGACGATTCCCCACGCCCTGCTCGTGGACGAGGCGGATGCGACCAACCTTCTGGCCCTGCGCGCCGCGATGCGGGAGCTCGCGGAAAAGGAACGGGTCAGGATCACGCCCCTCGCCCTCGTCGTCAGGGCGGTCGCCGCGGCGCTGCGAAACCACCCCGCGATCAACGCATCCCTCGATGAAGAGCGCGGAGAGGTCGTTCTCAAGACGCATTACGACATCGGCATGGCGGTCGACGCGGAAGACGGGCTGATCGTCCCGGTCATCCGGGACGCCGGGGAGATGACGCTCGTCGCGCTCGCCCGGGAGATCGAGCGCCTGGCCGAAGGCGCACGGGCGGGAACCCTGGCCCCCTCCGACCTCACGGGGAGCACGTTCACCGTGACGAGCATCGGCTCGATCGGGGGGCTGTTCAGCTACCCCGTCATCAACGTCCCCGAGGCGGCGATCCTGGGGGTGCACAAGATCGTCAAGCGCCCGGTCGTCCGGGAGGGGGAGATCGCGGTGCGCGACATGGTGTACTTAAGCCTCTCTTTCGATCACCGGCTCATCGACGGCGGGACGGCGACGCGTTTCATGAACGACGTCATCGGGCGGGTCGAGGCCCCCACGCAGGATTGAGGGAATCCGATGAAGCAGTTCGACCTCGTGGTGATCGGCGCGGGACCGGGCGGCTACGTGGCGGCCATCCGCGCGGCGCAGCTGGGGCTCAAGGTTGCGGTGGCGGAGCGGGACC
>JBLNEU010000371.1:0-5197 GCA_050263015.1 Deltaproteobacteria bacterium
CTTGAGCGGGTTGCGAGAAAAGGAACATCACGCCGGCCACGGTCCGAAGCGGTTGCGCATCGCCATCGCGGCAATCGCGGTCTTCCTGGCGCTCCCGGCGCGGTCGGAGTCCCCGGGCGAAGTCATCCCGCTCGTTCCCGGCGAAGAGGAGTTCCTCCCTCCCTCGCGGCGGATGGCGGATCTGTTGAAGCTCGAGCGCCGGGAGGTCTGGCGCTACTACCCTTCCGAGGACTTCGCAGGAATCGGGACACGCCTCGAGTACTGGTGCCCCTGTACCATCCCGCCGCTCCGCGCCGGAAATATTCTCGTCGTGGCCGCTTGGGGCGGAGGCCGAATGGCGAACCAAACGGATTCCCGATCTCGGTGCGTCTTTTGCGGCCTCGATCTCGCGACTGGCCGCCTCCTCTGGGAAGTCACTGTCGAAGGCATCTATGTCGAGGCGCGGGTCCGCGGGGACATCGTCTATTTCAGCCAGCCGGATACATTGTTCCGGAAGGGACAAGTCCTTTCGGCTCACGACTTGTCTACCGGGAAGCAGCTTTGGGCGGCTCCGGATGCCGGCTACGTGCTCCAGGGGTTCCTGGACGGCGGCGTCATTGTCGATCAATATCCCGAACCTGTTGTCGCTCTCCTGGACGGCCGAACGGGGAAGGAGACCTGGCGCTTTCCCGTGCAGCCGCTAGGCGTCAAGGTCGACCGGGGGCGCCTGTTCGTGGCGGGGAGCAGGAAGGACGGTTCCGTTCTCGCCCGCCTCGATCCCGCCACGGGGCATCCCTTGTGGGAGCGGAAGATCGAAAGGGCCGATCTGTCTTTGACGAGCAGGACCGGGGAAGCTTACGGGACCCGCAGGTTCAACTGGGACATCGACGCCGACCGCCTATACACGATCGTCGGGAAGAAGGTCGCGGCGTTCGACACCGCCACGGGAAACGAGGTCTGGCGGAAGAATTACGATGACGAGCAACGGTCGGCGCTCCTGGCTGCGAACGGCATGGTCTATACCGTCTACGGCTGGAACTGGGCTTTCGGAGGGGTCCCCGGGGGAAGCGGTCCCTGGATCAACTACTGGAAGGAAAGGCTGTACGCCATCGACGGGAGCACGGGAAAAGCCGTGTGGTCGTTCGGCCGATCGATTCACGACGAATTCATCGTCTCGAAGGGTCGGGTGCTCGTGCTGAACAACACCCACAGCCCGCGCACGAGTTACTACCTCCTAGACGCTCGGACAGGCAAGCGCCTGAGCGAATACAAGGGGCTCGAGACCTTCTTCGACAGGAATCGCGTCAAGGCCGAATTCGACGCGAACGATGCCTATCGCGTGCTCAACTACCGGTGGATTCTCCGGGGCCCCGACGGGAAGGTTTGGCTGTTATCACTTTCCCCGGTTCCTCCGCGCTACGATCACCTCCGAAATCACGCGCTCCTGATGGAGGCCTTCGAACCCACACGCACCGGCGTCGAATAGCGGCCGGCCCGCCTCGGATGTCTGCAAGCGGGCCGCAACGCAAACAGGCCCGCGAAGGAAGACTTCGCGGGCCTGCAACGGTCATGGCTCCCTGGGCAGGACTCGGCCACTACGGTCGGAACGTCCTGTTCCTCCCTGCGTAGCCTCCCCTCGGCTTCCTGGCGGCGCCATCCATGGCGCCTTTTCCTCCTGCTCGTCGGCGGAAGCCTCGCTTCTCGTCCTGCTCAACGGAGCCGAAAAGTAAAAGGCCCCGAAGAAATCTTCGGGGCCTCTGCAACGGTCATGGCTCCCCGTCGTGGACGCATGTCGAACCGTCTGCGCGGCGGCTCTCTCTCGCACGGCCCCCGATCTCAGGCGCGTCGGTCCGGCGACCGGCACCGCCCAGCGGGCTAGCGGGCGGCCGGGACCGGCGCCCGCTGTCGCTGCACCATCGGCCGCTGCTGCCGGTACTGGTCGAGGCGCAGGCTCTTCGGGTATTGCCTGTGAACGTCCGCGATGACCGCGTCGGCTTCGGCGTAGCGGGCCTGCCGGTCGAGCAGCTCGGCCAGAAACACGAGGCCTCCTTCCTGCGCGGGCGGCGACGGATCCCGTGCGAGGCATTCCCGCTGGGCGGCTTCCGCCTCGCGATACAGTCCCCGGGCGGCCAGCGCCCGGGCCGCTTCGCAGGGGGCGGCGTCGCGCGCATCGTCGGGGGAGGACGGCATGCGGATCGCCTTCGCCTCCGCCGCCTGTCCGGCGGGCGCCGCCGATGCCGCGACCGGAGCGGCCTGTTCCTTCGCGATCTTCGTCCGGGCGGCCGATTCCGCCTTTTCCGCGTGCGGCCGTTCCGCGACCGGCGGGGGCGCATCCGCCATCGTCTTCGCTGTCTCTTCCGCCCTTGCCGCCTCCCGGACGGCGGCGCCGACCGCCGGCGATGCGGCGGTCCCGATCCGGTCCGCCGGGCGGTCGCGCTCCTCTCGCGCCGCGGCCGCCGCGGCCCGGTTCGGCTCCGCCGCGGGCGGCCCGGGCACCGCCCCATGCCCGGTCGCCTTCGCGGCGGGGCGCTCGATCTCGGAGTTCGCCATGCGCTGTCCGGCGGTATCCTGTGCCGACCGTTCCTTGACGGCCTCCGCCCGCGGGGGAGTCGGGACCGGCGCAACGGGATCGCGACCGGCGAAACGCACGACCGCGACGACCAGCATCGCGGCCGCTGCGGCGGGAATGAAATAGCGGAACTGCTGCCTCATCCAGCCCCGCTTCGGCCGGGGGACGGCCGCTCCCGGGTGTTTCGCTTCCCGGTCGATGCGATCGGCCACGCGGGCGTCGAACCGTTCCCAATATTCGCGCCCCGGATCGGGCACGCCGGCGACCTCGTCGGCCCGCGCCATGTCGGCGAGCTGCCGGCGGCATTCGGGGCAGTCGCGCAGGTGCATCTCCACCGAAGCGCGGTCCGCGCCCGGCAGTTCGCCGTCGTGGAAGGCGGTCAAAAGCGCCTGCGTTTCCCGGCAATCCATCATGTGCCTCCCGCGGGCCGCGTCCCCAGCGCTTCCAGCAGCCGCTTCCGCGCGCGGGAGAGACGCGACATCACCGTGCCCGCCGGGATCCCCGTCACCTGGGCAATCTCGGCGTAAGACAGCCCCTCGACCGCCCGCAGCACCAGCACCGTGCGCAGGTCGCCGGGAAGCGTGGCCACGGCGTCCGCCACCCTCCGCCGCTCCTCGTTTCCCGCCGCCGCCTCCTCGGGGCCCGGCGCCGGATCCGCCGGCTCGGGCGCATCGTCCCCGGCGACCCGGGGCACCCCGGCGTTCCCGTCCCGGCGAACGGAAAGGCCGCAGTTCCACGCGATCGTCCGGAGCCATGGAATGAACGGCCTCGACGGGTCATAACGCGCCAGCGACCGGTAGACCCGCACGAACGTCTCCTGCGCCGCATCGTCGGCGTCGGCGTGGTTTCCCGTCGCGGCCCAGCAAAGGCGGTAGACCGCCTGCCGGTGGCGGGTCACGAGCGCATCGAACGCGCCCCGGTCGCCCTCCGCCGCCCGGGCGGCGAGGATCTCGTCCTTGTCCCCGTCGAGATTCGCGGCCATCCCTCACTCTGTATACCACACGGCCGCAGGAATTATTCCCGCGGACGCCCGATACCGGTCCGCCGGGAATAAAAACCCGCCAAGCCGGGTAGTGGGAGCAGAAGCGGAGAAATCATCTCGTCCAATACGGAGGCTCATCATGGAAACGACGCGGACCGGAAAGACGATCGGAGCGTTGGCGTGGACGCTGGCGATCCTGGTTCTCGGGGTGGCGTCCGCCCCGGCGGCACCTCTCTCACTCGAAGTCAGGGCGGAGAATCGGACGGTGCTCATCCCCGGCCCCGGCGACGGGACGATCCAGATCCAGGTGATCGCCCCCGACTCGCCTCCGATCGACTCCACGCGCCCCAGATTGAACCTCGCGCTCGTCATCGACCGGAGCGGGTCGATGTCGGAGGCGCGCAAGCTCGACTTCGTCAAGACGGCCGCCCACCAGCTCGTGGACATGATGGAGCCGGACGACATCCTGTCCATCGTGACGTACGACCACAATGTCGAGGTCCCGTGGCCAGCGAGCCCGGTAGGCCGGGACCGGACCGGGATCCACCGGATCGTCTCGGGACTGTACCCGGGCGGCGCGACGTTGCTCTCCGGCGGGCTGGAAGAAGCGTGCCGGCAGGCGAAACGCGGGCGGCGCGGCGGAACGCTGAACCGCGTTCTGCTGCTGTCGGACGGGCTGGCCAACCGCGGGGTCACCAGCCGCGGGGAGCTGCGGGAGCGCGCGGCAATGATGTCGGAAGAGGGGATCTCGGTCTCCACGTTCGGGGTCGGCCACCAGTTCGACGAGGAGCTGATGATGATGGTCGCGGGAGGAGGAGGCGGGAACTACCGGTACCTCGGCGATCCCGAGCGGATCATGGCGGCGCTCGCCGCTGAGTTCCGGACCGCGTCGCGGACGGCGGCCTCCGAGGTCGAGATCGTCATCCGTGTCCGGAAGGACTGCCGTTTCGGGTCGGTGGTCGGACGCGAATGGCGGCGCGACGGCGACTCCTTCGTCATCCGCCTGGGCGACCTCTCCGCGGGCGAGCGTCGAACCGTCTTCGCCAGCCTGAAGGTGGCCGCGGACCGGCTCGGGCCGCGGGAAGTCGGCGACGTGGCGCTGCGGTACCGCGACCCGGCGACGTCGAAGACGGTCACCGCCCCGGCGCAGGCCGTGTCCCTCGAGCTCGTCCGCGACGAGCGCGTCCACCGCGAGGGGCTCGACCGCGGGGTGCATGAGAAGAAGGTGGTGGCGGAGTCCAGCGTGCTGGTGCAGGAAGCCGCCCGGCTGGCCGACCAGGGGAAGAGGGAGGAAGCGAAAGAGATGCTCGGCAAGGCCGTGAGCACTTTGGCCCCCGCGGCGGCGGCCCCGGCGGTCCGCGCCGAGATGGATCACGCGACCCGGTACCGGGACAGCCTCGACCAGATGGGGGACATGAACTCGGAGGGGGCCAAGGCTGCGCAGAAGGCGATCAAGTACCGCGCGTACGAGACCCTCCAGCAGCGTTGAGGACCCGCAAGGAGCCGCAAGTCAAAAGGCCCCGAAGAACATCTTCGGGGCCTGCAACTTTCATGGCTCCCTGGGCAGGACTCGAACCTGCAACCTAGTGGTTAACAGCCACCCGCTCTGCCGGTTGAGCTACCAGGGAACGTGAAAACGGCAGAAAAGAAATATAATCCGCCCCTTG
>JBLNEU010000372.1:0-3173 GCA_050263015.1 Deltaproteobacteria bacterium
CCGGTGGCCCCCGTGACCAGTATCGTCCTCCTTGCCGCCATATCCCCTTACCTCCCCTTGTCGACCGGTTGATACGCGATGGTATCGACGTACTTTTTTGGATGTCGGACGACGCCGGGCAGGTGCGGGGATCGCCTCCTTGGCCTAAAATGGTCGGGCGATGGTCCGGCGCGCCTCCCTCGTTGCGGCATTTCTTGCCTGCGTCCTCTTCCCTGCGGACGGGGCTTTTCCGCCCGTGCTCCGCTTTCCCGTCTGGGCGTGCTCGGACGGCAACGGGACGATCTCGCTCTTCTGGCTGCCGACAGGCGGCGAGTGGCCCGCCGGCGGGTACCGGCTGGAGCGCGTCTCGCGGGGGAGGACGACCGTCCTCGGCGGACCGTTTCGCCCGGGGCAGGACGCCCTGTCGATGATGGCGCTCGACGCCGGCGACGCGGACGCGGTCCGGTCGCTGGCGGACAAGATCGGACGGGCAACGCTGACGGACGACGACAGGAACCGCTCCATCTCCGGGCTGGGAAGGTCCGCGTCCGCCGATGCCGTGCTCGGGCGGGCCCTCGGCGTCCGTTTCACGGACGTCCCGCGGGAACGGGGGAAACTGGTCTACCGCCTGACGGCCCTGCGCGCGGACGGCGGCCCGGCAAGCGTGATGGAGAGCGCGGCCGTCGAGCCCGGCAGGCCCACGCAGGCGCCGGCGGCCCCCCGGGGATTGCGGGCTGAACAGCTCGACGGGGGCGTCGCCCTCTTCTGGTCGGACCCGCCGGCGAGCGCCGTCGCCCCGGTCGTGGGATACCGCGTCGCCCGGGCGGACGGCGGCAGGCGCGCGACCGCCCTCACCCCGAAGCCGCTAATGCTGGACCGCCACCTGCGCCGCGGCGAGCCGGAGTTTCTTGACGGAGCGGCGCCGGCGAGGAAAATCGCCTACGAGGTACGCAGCGTGGACGTCTTCGGCCGGCTGAGCGCTCCCGCCCGGGCCGGAATCACGGTGAAACAGGCCGCGGCGACGATGCCCGCTCCTGCGTCGGGCCACGAGATCCGGCGGGTCCCGGCGACGGATAAACCCGCAACGGTCGTCTGGGGCGCACCCAGGGCGGAGCCGGCGGCACGGCGCGGTGCGCCGCTCCCGAAACCGAGGATCCTTGAGATCGTGGGGATGGGCGACCGGGTGGTCATCCGGTTCAAGCCCGGGGAGCCGGAAGGAGCCACTCGAGAGTTCCTCGTCTACCGGAGCGAGTCCCCTGCGGGAATCGGCATGGCGGTCGGGCAGCCCATCCCCGGAAACGCGCGGGAGTGGGCGGACAAGACCGTGTCCGCGGGCCAGTATTTCTGGTATCGCCTCGTGGCGGTGGACGCCGCCGGGAACCGGGGCGAACCGTCGGCGCCGAAATGGGTTTCCACGAGCAGCCGCTGACGACGCCCGACCGGGGCGAGTTCAGGAAAGTTTGAGGGACGTAGACCCGGGATCAGCCGCGGTCCGCCGGCTTTTTCTGCCTTCCCCGCACGGCGCGTTCCATGTCGCGCCGCGACTCCCGCTCCGCGATGTCGTGCCGCTTGTCGTAGAGCTTCTTCCCCCGCCCGAGCCCGATCTCCAGCTTCACGCGCGGCCCCTTGAAATAGAGCTTGAGCGGAACGAGGGCCAGCCCCCGCTCCTTCGTCTTTCCGAGGAGGTAGTCGATCTGCTTTCGCCGGAGCAGGAGCTTCCGGGTGCGCAGCGGGTCGATGACCCGCAGATCGCCGTGCGAGTATGGCGTGACGTGCATGTTCTCGACGAACGCCTCGCTCCCCTTGACCATGCCGTACGCGTCGGAGATGTTGACGCGCCCCTCCCGGATCGATTTCACCTCGTAGCCGTGGAGAACGAGACCGCACTCGAACGACTCGAGGATTTCGTATTCGTGGCGGGCGCGCCGGTTCGTCGCGACCGTCTTTTCGGAAAGCGAGGTCTTTTCGGTCATGTCCGCTCGTGGACGCGCCGGCCGCCGACAGCGGTCAGAAGGACCCGGCCGCTCCCCGTCCTTTCGACGAGATTTCGATACGCGGCGGCGCCGTCGCCTCCGGCGTCCTCGACCAGGACGAAATCCGCCGGGGCCCCGGCGCGCAACGTTCCTCCGGGCCCCACTCCCGGGTCGTGAGCGCTCCCGGGGGCATCACCCGGCAAGGTTCCCGAGGGGCAAAGGGAAAGCGCCCCGGCTCCGTTCTCCGTGGCGGCCCGGAAAAGGGCCCGGCACAACTCCGCCTCCGGAAGGGCGCCCCTGTACATGGCGCGCGCCGCACGCATCTCCTCCCAGAGACTGGCATCGGGCACGGACGCCGCGCTGTCGGTTCCGAGCGCGAACGGGATCTCCGCGTCGACGAAGTGAGTCACGTCGGGAGCCCCGTTCCCGAGGGCCTCGTTGCTTCGCGGGCACAGGACGAAGCGCGCCCCGCCCGCCCGCAGGTCCGAGACGTCCGCCCGGGACAGGTGGACATTATGCACCAGGAGGAGACCGGGCCGCAAAAGCCCGGCCTCCGCCAGGTAGCGGGAGATCGTGTTCCCGATCCCGCGGAAGAAGGAGACGTCCCTGCCGATCGCGGGGTAGAGGCGGGTCGCGATCTCCCCGCCCCCCGTTCGCAGGAACTCCATCTCGGCGGGCGATTCGGCCAGGTGCAGCGCCGCGGGCAGCGAGCGCCGGGAGGCGAGGTCGGCGATCATCCGCAGGAGGACGGGCCCGACGGTGTACGGAGTATGGGGGGAAACGCCCGGCGCGACGAGAGGGTTGCGCGCGGCGATCGCCGCGATCGTCCCGACTGCCGCCTGCACCGCCGCAATCGCGGCCTGCGCGGCCTCCGGGGCGAATCCGATCCCCTCGACGAAGACGCGCGCCCTCAAAGGGCACGCCGCGTACGCGGCCGCGTCCGGGCCGGCGATCTCGCCGACGGCCGTCGTTCCCGAGGCGAGCGACTCCGCGGTCGCCGACGCCATGTTGCGCGCGAACTCCTCCGGCTGCGCCCCGCGCTTCCACGCGACGATCCGCAGGATCCAGTCGATGAAAGTCGCCGGGGCCGCGCCCTCCGGGCCCGGGTCCGGAAGACGGGGGATCTGGAGGTGCGTGTGGGCGTTGACGAGGCCGGGAAGGATCGCCGCGCCGGGGAAGTCGAAGCGCGCCGATCCCGCCGGAACCGATCTTGCGACGTCG
>JBLNEU010000373.1:0-4659 GCA_050263015.1 Deltaproteobacteria bacterium
GGTCGGCCATCGCCTTGTTGACGCGGATGATGCGGTGATCGGAGTCGAGGATGGCGATCAGGTCCGGGACCGTGTTGAAGGTCTGCTCCCAATCCTCCTTGGCCCGGCGCAAGGCCTCCTCCGCCCGCTTCCGTCCGCTGATGTCCAAGGTCACCGCGACCCCGCCGATGACGTTCCCCCGCCGGTCGCGCAGGGGCGCGGCGGATGCCTCCATGGACCAGCGCCGGCCGCTCGGCAGCTCGACTTCGAGCTCCGTCGGAGGGATGTCCCTGTTCTCGGAGACGGCGCGCTGCAACGGAAGCTCGGTGTCGGAGAGGGTCCTTCCGCGGTCGAAGTAGCGCAGGCGGCGGCCCGCCGCGCTGCCGTCCGGCGCCGACGCCGACAGGTTGTCCTCGGCCCTGATCTCGAACTGCGCCAGCGCCGTGGGGTTCCCCGTGATGCGCTGGCAGGTGGCGTCGTCGGAAAAGCTGACCCCGACCGGCAGCGCTTTCATGAGCCCCTCGAGGCGCTGGCCGGTCTCGAAGATCTTCTCCTCCGCCCTCCGGTGCATGAGCGACCGGGATATCGCCGCGACCAGCGCTTCGAGGGCCTCGAGATCCTCCGCGCGGTAGCCGCCCTCGCGGTTCGCCACGCCGACCACGCCGATGGTCCGGCCCCGGTGGATCATGGGAACGCCGAGGAACGCGGACAGCGGGGGATGCCCTTGCGGCGTCCCGACGCTGTCCGGGTGCGACGCCGGGTCGTTGGTGAAGAAGCCCTTGCCGTCGCGGATCACCCGCCCGTAGAGGCCTCGGATCTCGAAGGTCCCCGGCAGCCGGCGATGTCCCCCCTTGTCTTCCATCCGGCAAAGGCTCCATCCCGGGTCGCTGATCGCGACGTCGTGGAGCAGCCCGTCCGGGCCGATCTCCGCGATGAAGCCGGAACGGCTTCGGGTCACCTTCTCGGCGACCGCGAGACACTTTCGACCGAACTCCTCCTCCGTCGACGACGTCATCGTCTCCCGGAAGACGCGGTTGATGCCGTCGAGGGTCACGGTCCGTAGCCGGACCGTCTCCTCGGCCAGCTTCCGCTCCGTGATGTCGTTGAACGTGACGGCGAAATACCCCTTGTGCGGGCTGAAGGCGGAGACCACGTACCACCGCTTCAGCGGCTCCGAGTAGCTCTCGAAGCGGACCGGTTCGCCGGTCATGGCGACCTTTCCGTATTTCCCGATCCAATCGGCGGGGTCCTTATCGAGCCCCGGGATCGCGACGGTCGCGCGCTTCCCGATGATGTCCTTCGCCCTGAGCCCGGTCAGCCGCCGGAAGGCGTCGTTGATCTGCAGGAAGACGAAATCGCAGGGCCTCCCCCGCGGATCGAGGAGGATCCGGTGGTAGGCAAAGCCCTCGGACATGTTCTGGAAGAGGGACTTGAGCTTCTCGTCGCTCCGTCTCTGCGCGGCCCTCGCGGTCCGGGCCTCCGAGCTCTCGATCACTTCCCACCGGCCCGCCGACCTGACCAGCGCGAAGCGGTGGTCCTTGATGACGTCCATGATCCCCAGCGCATCGAAGCCGCCCGCCGGGTAGGCGAAGGCCGCCACCACGTTCTTCCCCGCGATGACGCGGGCGCCGCAGGGAACGAGACCGGTCGCCCCGTTGCCGGCTGGAACGGCCTCGCAGGCGAGCCGGAGGCCGTCGAAGCCGTCTCCGATCGCCTTGTCGAGCCGGGACAGGATGGCCCTTCCGGACCTGCCGCCCCTCGCCAGCCAGCGGGACGACGGCACGATCGCCACCTGGCCGGCGGCCGCCCGCGAGCCGAAGCCGGCGACCGCCTTCTTCAGGGCCTTCTCCGCATCCGCTTCGCGAAGAACCCCGGACGTCACCCAGAGGCAGGACTCGTTGTTCTCCAGTCCCGCCCTGAAATAGGGGACGAGGACGTCCAGGAGATCCTTTCTTGTCCGGTAAAACTGGCAGAAGGTGCTGCCCCAGGGCAAGGGGCCGGTGGAGGGGATGCCCGAGTTCCTGTTGTCGGGGTTTGCGGCGGACATCGCGGCGCCGGTCGCTGCGTCACCGCGGCGGGGCGTGCCCCGCCGCCGGGCGGTTGACCACCTGCCACCGGCCGTTGTTCATCGCGAGCGCGAACTCGTGGTTCCTGACCACGTCGAGGATCTCGACCAGCCCGCACTTCTCGAGCGAATAGGTGCACAGGACCAGCAGCTTCTTGCCCCCGATGACCCTGTTGATCGCCGCCTCGTAGTCGGCGAAATCGTCCCAGTCCTTCTTGTTGTCGATCCAGTACGGATTGCCGCTCACCCTCATCCCGGCAAAACCCGCCGCCAGCGCATTCTCGAGCTTGTCCATCCACATCCGGAGCGTCCGGTCGAGGTCGAAGCGTCCGCCCTTCAGGTACCAGTCCGTGTGGGGGAAGACCTCGATCTGGCGCTTGGCCCGGTACTCCTCGAAGCCGGGGACGCCCCTCTTCAGCGCCCTCAGCGCGTCGTCGGCGGTGAAGAAGTCCGACGTGACCCAGACGCACAGCTCCCCGGCCTCGAGCCCCGCGCGGAAATACGGGACCAGGACGTCCACGAAATCCTTGCGTGTCCGGTAGAACTGGCAGAAGTGGCTGCCCCAGGGCAGGTCGCCGACCACCGCGATTCCCGAGTCCCTGATCCTTGCCGTCGCGTTCATCGGTCACCTCCGGGACGGGGCGAGGAGGTATCGGCCGATTCCAGGATCGTTGCGTCGCCTGCCCCTTGTCGCGCCCCCCATTATAGCCGGACGGGGATGCGAGGGGAACACCGATTTCCGCCGAGTTCCTTTTGGCGCGGGGGCCCCGAACGGGGGTCGGTTTCCAACGATGGCGGGATGCGGGATCGACGATTGGCCGCCCGCAGGCAAACCATAACGATAATTATTGGCGGCGCCCCCGAATCTTCCGGTATTCCCCCCGAATCGAAAAAAAAACGGCCGGCGCATCCAATCGTCAACCAGCAGCCAGCGGCATGGTTCCGTGGAAGGAGGGGGTCATGGACAAGTATTTCGTGGAGTCGAAACACACCCCGGAGGAGTGCCTTCGCGCCCTCGACGAGATTCTCGCGAAGGGGCCCGACGCGCTATCCAAGGTCGAGTGGGGGTGCATGGCGGGGGACCACACGGGCTATTCCATCGTCGAGGCCACCGGGCCGACGGAGGCACTGAAGGACGTACCGACGTTCCTGCGCCCCAAGGCGCGCGCGGTCAAGCTCAACAAGTTCACGCCCGAGCAGATCAAGTCGTTCCACCAGAAGTCGGCGTAGGCGGCGCGAGGGGGATGGGGGCGCTTCGCCCCCATCCCGCGCCCGCGGGGATTCCCCACGCCCGCGTTGTCCGCCCGTCCGCCGGGCCCACATGTCGCGCCGGCGCCGCCCGGGTGCCGCCTCCTGCCTCCGATGGTATACTGTCCCCGTAACCGCGGCGTCCGCCGCCGCTGATCCCGTTCCGGCTCCACCTGGCAGCAATTTCCGCGCGTTCCTTAGGCCCTGAGCCGTCGCAAGGTTTGCGGTTAATCCACCATAGCCAAAAGGAGGCGAAGGCATGAAGCGGACCGTTCTCGTCCTCGGCACGCTCGTTGTCGGAGTGTGCGCGTACCTGCTCTTCGGCAGCCCGGTCGCTGCGAAGGAGCCGTCGGGTAAGAAGGCCGCGGCGGCGGCGGATGCGCCCGTCGTCGAGGCGAAATGCTTCGACTGCCACGACGAGATCAAGGCGCTGAAAACCGCGGGCAAGCACAAGGGTGTCAACTGCGTCCGCTGCCACGCCGGGACCGCGGCTCACCTGGCCGACAGCGACAAGCGTCCGTCCACCCGGTTCGACCACGAGGCGTGCGGCGGCTGCCACAAGGACCAGTACGACAGCTTCGGGACCCTGAACCTGAAAAAGACGGCGCGCGTGGAGAAGTCGCTTCTCACCGAGCGGTCGCCGAACCCGTTCTGGGACAAGCTCATGATGGGGCACGGCTTCACCAAGGAGCACGCCAACCCGCGCAGCCACTCCTTCATGCTCGTCGACCACCTGATCGTGGACCGGGCGTACGGCGGCCGGTTCCAGTCGAAGGACGGCTGGGGATACGTCTCGAAGACCGGCGTTCTCAAAGCGTGGGACCTCCTCGAGGACCGGTACCCCGACTCGAAGGAGCACAAGGCGTTCATCCCCGAGAGCGCGGCGGCGGCCAACCCGACGTGCCTCCAGTGCAAGACGCAGGACCAGATTCTCAAATGGAAGTACCTGGGCGACAAGGACGAGAAGGCGAAGTGGGACCGGGGCTCGAACGTCGTCGAGTTCGTCAAGGACCTCTCCAACGCGCTCAACTGCTTTTTCTGCCACGACCCCCACGCGGCGAAGCCCCGGATCGTCCGCGACGGGCTGATCCAGGCGCTCTCGCGGCCCGAGAAGGACACGCTGTGGCACAAGGACCCGAAGGCGACGAAGTTCCAGGTCGTGGAGTTCCGGGACGGCTTCCGCAAGATCGCGCTCCTGGAAAAGTACGACTCGAAACTGCAGTGCGGGCAGTGCCACGTCGAGTACAACTGCAATCCCGGATTCGACCCCAAGACCGGCGAATACTCGATCAAGGCGGCCGACGCGCGGACGAACCATTTCCCGTTCAAGGACGTCTTCCAGATCTACGACCATTACAATGCGCTGG
>JBLNEU010000374.1:0-7746 GCA_050263015.1 Deltaproteobacteria bacterium
TCCGAAACTCCGCGTCGTCACCGACCGGCTGCCCCACTACATGCAGGTCGAGACGTACACGACTCTGGTCGAGTGGATGAAGGATCACACCCGCTTCGAGTGCGAGACGGCCCTCCAGGAGGAGGAGGTCGCCTCGGGCGGCGTTTCCTTCCTCGACGAGGTCTGCGAGTTCCCGCACTACAAGTACCGCGGGCACATCGAGATGTGCGACGACATCAACTACGGGAAGGTCCTGCTCGGGGCGTCGAGCTTCATCGGGATGAACACCCCGGGACGGATCAAGTGGATCGGCCGGACGGTCGGACAGGACAACGAGGACGTGTACAGGCGTCTCCTCGGTCTCGACCGCGAGGGCCTGACGAAGCTTAAGAAGGGAGGGGTGATCTAATGACGGCAGCGGTCAGCAAAAACGTGAAGGATATGACTTTCGAGGATTTCTGTCGCGCCGTCTTCGACACGACGAAGCGGTTCGACAAGCCCGAGGTTCTCAAGGGAATCCGGGCGATCTCCACGACCCAGTACATCCTCGGCCCCTCCTGCGCCAACTACCTCGCGGAGCTGGGCGCCGAGACGATCAAGGTCGAGCTGCCCCGCCGGGGCGAGCCGATGCGGCACACGACGCCGTTCAACGAGCCGTTCCTCTACCCCCTCTCCCGGTGGATGCCGGACAAGGGGACGGGCTTAGGCTTCTTCGGCGCGAACCACAACGAGTACTTCCTCTCGCTCGACTTCCACAAGCCGGAAGCGATCCATATCATGAAGCAGCTCGCCGCCAAGAGCGACGTCTTCGCCGAGAACTACAGGGCGGGCACGTTCGACCGGTGGGGAATCGGCGGCCGGCAGCACCTCGCGACCAACCCCCGCGTCGTCTACCAGTGGATGGGCGGCTTCGGCGGTTGGGGGCCGGGGCGTAACCGGGCCTCCTACGACATCCTCGGCCAGGCGCAGGGCGGCTGCTTCTCGATCACGGGGTGGTCCAAGGAGTACGGCGGCCTTCCCTCCAAGCAGACGATCTGGATCATGGACTACTGGGGCGGCGCCATCTCCGCCTTCAACATCATCGCCTGCCTCTACTGGCGCGACAACGTCTCGGGCAAGGGGAACTTCCTCGAATACTCCCAGGTCCACGGCGCCCAGAGGCACCTGACCGACCTCATCGCGCTTTACGGGCGCACCGGCATCGTCGCCCAGCGTTGGGGGAACTGGGAGCCGCTGCTCTGCGTCCACGGGATCCTCAAGTGCGGGAAGTCGTCGTACCCGAACTCGAAGAACCCGCAGGAGCAGGAGGTCGGCTTCTGCTTCGTGTCGGCGTACAAGGATGCCGACTTCGCGAAGCTGTGCAAGCTCATCGGCCGGGACGACCTGGCCAAGAAGTACCCGACCCACGCGGACCGGGTGGGCGCCGACGCGCAGGTGGCGATCTATCCCGAGCTCGAGAAGTGGGCGGCCGACAAGACGAAGGAGCAGGTCCACAAGGCCTGCGTCGACGCGGGGCTCGTTGCCCAGCCCGTGTGGAACTCCAAGGAAGTCTCCGAGCAGGAGCACTACCACCTCAGGGGCAGTCTCAAGTGGATCGACGACCCGACCTTCGGGGACGTCCAGTCGCAGGTGTTGCCGTGCCTGCTTTCTGACACGCCGCCCCGGATGCGTTGGGCCTTCAAGCCGGTCGGTGCGGACAACGAGTACGTTCTGGCAAAGCTGTGCGGCTTGGGCGCCTCCGAGATCGCGAGACTCGAGGCCGAGTCGATCATTTAACGAGACGAAAAGGGGGAAACCATGCCTTTTAAGGAAGCTTCACTGATCCTCGATTGTCCGAAGTGCGGGACGATCAACTATCTGGATCCGTTCACGTTCTGGAATTTCAACGGGAAGGTCAAGTGCGCCGGCTGCGACGCGGTATTTGCCTATCAGCTGAAGGAAGGAGTCCGTCAGGGACCTCCGACCGAGGCCAAGGGACCCCACGACAAGCTGCCCGGCTTCGCGCAGTCGAAGGACTGGAAGCCGATCACGACCCCGGGGAAGGTGGCGCCGGCTCCGCAGGCGCGGGAAGACTTCCAGGGGAAGCCGATCCCGATCAAGAAGAGCATCCGGGGGAAGGCGGTCTCCGGGTCGCCGCTCAAGCCCGAGGACCTGATCGGGAGCGTCCCGAAGATGTTCTACACGGGCGTCTGAAAAGGGAGGCACCATATTGACTACAGGAGGGAGTAAAGTGGCGAAAACAGTACCGAACTGCCAAGGGTGCACGAACTTCAAGAGGGCCACCGACCCGCAGATCGCCAAGGCGTACATGGGACAGTGCCAGAAGCTCGAGTGGCCATACGCGATCAACATCCCGAAGGAGCACGGGATCGAGGGCGAGTGCGGGTTCTACGAGGGGCCCGGCCCGGCCTCCTCGCAAGTCCAGTAGGGAGCCCCGGCGCAGGCTGTCGCCTCCCGGGTGACGGAAAGCACAGGCAGAAAATCCACGGCCGCCTCGGGGAAACCCGAAGCGGCCGTGGATTTTGCCTTTTAAAATGTGGTATCGTTCACTGCACCTGGAAATCCCAGATAATTTACAAGGAGGGTCGGCAACGATGAAGGTCGAATTCTATTACGACAGCACGGTGGCACCCGGGCAGGCGTTTCCATGCGACAACGCGAAGGTGGTCGACCTGGTCGGCAAGCTCGCGGCCAAGGGAGTGAACGCGAAGGCCGTCGATCTCAAGGGCCAGCAGGTCGCCTTCATGACGTACAACTCCGCGCTGACGGGCCCGAAGGCCCAGGTCCGCGCGGTGTTCGGCGCGAAGGGAGCGCTCCAGGAGGATTTCGGGAAAACCGTGCCGGCCCTCCTCGTGTTCGAGAAGGACGCGGACCGTTACCCGGTCGAGGCCTTCCCCCGCTCCGACAAGGACCTGATGCGGCTCCTCGGCTGCGAGGAAGCGGCGCAGAGGCTTCTCGAAAAGGCATAGGCGTTCATCCATTTGACCCGGGCAGAGGGCGCGCGCAGGCGCCGCCCGCCCCGGGCTACCCACGGAGGGAGGGACGATGGGGAAGATACCTGAGAGCTACCTGCCGCCGCCGGAGCTGCGGCCCAAGCGCATCTACACGCTGGACGAGTTCAAGAAGATCCCGCAGACGTTCAATTCCACCGAGGTGCTCCTCGACCAGACCGCCGCGAAGTACGGCGACAAGGTCGCGGTCTACTTCGACGAGCAGAGGATCACGTACAAGCAGCTCCAGGCGAGCGTCAACCGCGTCGCCAACGGGCTGAAGAAACTCGGCGTCGAGGAAGGCGACCGGGTCATGATGCGGATGCCGAACATCCCGCCGGTCGTCGTCTGCAACTTCGCGATCATCAAGATCGGGGCGGTGTCGCTGCCCACCTCGGTCCTGTTCGCCCGCACGGAGATCGCGCACGTGGCGAACCTGTCCGAGGCGAAGGTCCTGATCGTCGCGGCCGCGATGCTCGGCGAGGTCGAGGGGGCCAAGGCGGATCTGAAGACCGTCAAGACGATCGTCGTCGTCGGGGGGGACGAGAACGAAGTCCGGGCGAAGGGGTACGTCCCCTACGCCGATCTCATGAAGAACCCCGACCAGTGCGAGGCGGTCAAACGGGACCGGATGGACGTGTCCGTCCTGCTGTTCACCTCCGGGACAACCGGGCTTCCCAAGGGGACGGCGCACTTCATGGAGGAGTCGCTCATCGTCGCGGACGGGTTCGGGAAGTACTGCTGGCAGGTGAGCGACAAGGACGTCATCGGCGGGCCCGCGCCCATCGCGATGGCCGCGGGCTACTCCACCGTCGCGGTCATCCCGTTCCGGTACGGCGCGGCGGTCTCCCTCATCGCGAAGTTCGACCCCATCTCGATGTTCAAGAACATCCAGAACCACAGGATCACGATCATGTCGGCGCTTCCCACGGCGTACCGGAAGATGCTCGTCGACATCAACCCGAAGGACTACGACTACTCCTCGATGCGGTTCTGCACCGGCGGCGGCGAGGCGCTGACCGCCAAGACGTACCTCGACTGGAAGGAGAAGTTCGGCCTCGAGATCTACGAGGGGCTCGGGACGACCGAGATGATGTTCGTCTTCATCTCGGCGGCGGTGACCAAGAAAGTCAAGCCGGGCTGGATCGGGTCGGCGTGCCCCGGCTACGACGTCCGGGTGATCAACGAGAACTTCGAGCGGGTGAAGCCGGGCGAGGTCGGCAAGATGATCGTCCAGGGGCCCACGGGGACGATCTACTGGAAAGACAACGACAAGCAGAAGTCGGCGGTCCGGGACGGCTGGTGCCTGGCGGGCGACGTGGTCACGATGGACGAGATCGGCAATGTCCAGTTCCTCTCCCGGGAGGACGACCTCATCAAGTCGTCCGGCTACCGGATCGGGCCCGAGGAGATCGAGGAGGCGCTCGTCATGCACCCGTCGGTGGCCGACGCGGGCGTGGTCGGCGTCCCCGACCCGGTCATCGGCCAGAAGACGAAGGCGTTCGTGGTGCTCAAGGCCGGCGTCGCGGCGAGCGAGGAACTGAAGAAACAGCTCGTCGAGCATTGCAAGGGGAAGATCGCGGTCTACAAGCTTCCGCGCGAGATCGAGTTCATCGACGCGATGCCCCGGACTGCGGTCGGCAAGCTGCTGCGCCGCATCCTGCGCCAGAAGGAGCTCGAGAAGGCCAAGTAGCGATGACGTGGCGCCCGGGGACGTCCCCGGGCCTTCGGACGGAAAGGGCCCGGCGGCTTTTCAAAGCCGCCGGGCCCTTCGCGTTGCGGTGCGCGAACCCGGTCCGCGCTATATGGAAACGCGGACTACTTCTTCGGGTGGCACTCGTCGCACTTCTGGGGCCCCTTCTTCTCCTTCTTGTGGCAATCCTTGCACTGCTTGTGGAACGCTTCCTTGAGATCGACCTTCTTGCCTTCGGCCTTGGCGCCGTGGCAGGCGGCGGTGGAGCACTTCTGCTCCTTGCCGGCGTCGTCCTTGTGGTGGCACGCCTTGCAGTCCTTCACCTTCGCGCTGTGGGCCTTGTGGTCGTACGCCACCGCGGCCTTCGTCTTCTTGATCTTGTCGATGGACATCTTGTCGGGCGGGGCGGCAAGCGCCACGCCGAATGAAAAGACCACTGCGACGATGACCGCGACCAGGGAAACCACCTTCTTCATCGGGATTACCCCCTTGGTGAAAGAATATGCGGGCCATCTTATATTCGCCGGATTTGATATGCAAGGCCCAATTGCGGGTCAGTCGCCGAGCCACCGCCCGACGGCGTGCGTGGCCGGCACGTTGTCCATGATGCACTTGGCCACGGCGACGATCGGGATCCCCAGGATCAGCCCCATCCCGCCCCACAGCCAGCCGAAGAACATGATCGCCCCCGTCGACGCGACCGCGTTCAGCCGGGCGCCCCGGCCGACGAGCTTCGGGATGAGGAGGTTCGCCGCCAGGAGGTGGAGCCCGGCCACGACGGCGACGATCACGGCGATCGGGCCTCCCGTGGAGAAGGTGACGAGCCCCACGACGAGGGCGGGGACGAGGGCGAAGACGAGCCCCAGGTAGGGGATCATGCTGAGCATCCCGGAGAGGATGCCGAGGGCGAGCCAGTAGGGAAGCCCGACGAGCAGGAACGCGACGGACGTGACGGCGCACAGGATCCCCGCGACCATCGCGCTTCCCGCGAGGTACTTCTGCATCATCCGCTCGATGGCGGCGATGACGGCGCCGGCGGTCTCGTGGTGATCGCGCGGAAAGAGCTCCCGGGTGCGGCGCGCCAGCCGCTCCTTGTCCGCCAGGATGAAGTAGACGAGGAACGGCATGAAACTCAGGGAGAAGAGGATCGTCTTGACCGACCCGAAGCCCTGGAGAACCGCGTCGATCCAGGTCTTCCCTTCGCGGACGACGACCGCCGTCCTGGCGCCGGGCGGCGGCGGGGCCGCCGGGGCGATCGTCTTCCCCGCTTCCTGGAGACTCTCCGTCAACCGGCGGGCCTGGTCGGCGCCCCGCTGGACGAGCGGCGATTCCCGGACCTGGGCGACGAGGCGGGGAAGGTCGGACAGAAGTTCCTGCGCGCTCGCGTAGGTGAGATAGAAGAGGCCGTACACGACCGCGATGGCGAGAATCACGACGATCAGGCTCGCGGGGTGGCGCGACAGCCGCGCCCGTTTCACGAGAAGCTGGACGAGCGGCTCGAGCGCCAGCGCGACGAGGAGCGAGGTGAGGATCGTGATGACGACCGAGGCGGCATAATGAAGGAGCGCGACGATGCCCAGCGTGGCCAGGATCGCAAGGCTCGCGTTGACCGACCGCTCGACGGGAACGCGCCTCATAGGACCAATTCTACGCGTTTTCCGGCACCCGGACAGGCACATTTGTGATATGAATTCGGAGTAAGGAGAATGCCGGAGGACGATGACCGCCACCCCCTCCCACACCGTGGAGATCCGGGTCAGGTTCGGCGAGACCGATCCTTACGGCGTGGCGTATTTCGCGGCCGTTCTCGACTATTTCAAACGCGGGCTGGACGAGTTCCTCCGCTCCCGCGGTCTCTCCCCCGACGCCGTCTACAGGAATCCGAAGAGGAATTTCGGCTTCCCCATCGTCGCCTCGCAGTGCCGCTACCGGTCCCCGGTCCGCTTCGACGACCTGCTGACTCTGCGTACCCGGGTCGCCCGGATCGAGGAGAAGGGGGCGACGTTCGGTTTTTCCCTTTTCCGGTCCGTGCAGGGGAAGGACGTCCTGGCCGCCGAGGGGAAGATCAACTGCCGGTCGATCGACGCCGGGTGGAAGTCGATCCCCCTGCCGAAGGACATCCGGAAGGCGCTGACCGGATAACCGGGGAGCCACGTGTCTGCAGGCGGTCCCCTCGCCTCGGTGCGACCCTGGACGCGGCGGCATGGCCGGATATTCGGATCCGTCACCCTTCGTAGGCGCGGCCGTCCCGCATCTCGATGAGCCGCCCCGAAAGCTGGGCGAGAGCGCGGTTGTGGGTCACGAGAACGATGGTGAGCCCCCGGCTCCTGTTGAGTTCCTGAAACACCTCTCCGAGCTCCCGCGACCGTGTCGTGTCGAGGTTTCCGGTCGGCTCGTCGGCCAGGAGGATCTCCGGGCGATTGACCAGGGCCCGGGCGATCGCGACTCTCTGCATCTCCCCTCCCGAGATCTGCGCCGGCAAGTGCCCCAGCCGGCGCTCCATCCCGAGCATTCGCAGGAGCTTCTCCGGCTCCCCCTCCACGCCCGGTTTCCGGAAGAACGCCAGGGGAAGCGCCACGTTCTCCAGCACCGTCAGGGTCGGTATCAGGTAGAAGTTCTGGAACACGTACCCGAATACCTCCCTGCGGACTCTTGTCAGTTTCCGTTCCGAGAGCGCGCTGCCGCCGAAAATGCACTTTCCGGCGAGATGGAGCTCCCCCGAGGTGGGGTTGTCGAGGCAGCCGAGGAGGTTCACCAGGGTGGTCTTCCCGGATCCCGACGGCCCCATGAACGCTACGAACTCTCCCCGCCGTATCCGCAGCGACACGGCGTCCACCGCCCGGATCTCTTCCTCCCCCCGCAGGTAGCAGCGCGTCAGCTCGCGCGCCTCGAGCAGGAATTCGTTCCCCGTCATCGCCCTTCGCCCCTGATGGATTCGAGCGGGCGCACCCTGCCGGCCTTCCAGGCGGGGTAGAGGCCGCTTGTGAGCCCCACGACCGCGATCACGATCAGGGTCAGGAGGGAGAGCTCCGCGTCGATCTTGACGAGGCCGCCGCTCGGAGCATACGGAAGGATCCGCCGCAC
>JBLNEU010000375.1:0-3062 GCA_050263015.1 Deltaproteobacteria bacterium
GCCCTACGCCCTCGTCCTGGTCCTCGGGGACACGGTGGAAGCGATCCGGGAATTCGACGCCGCGGTGGCGCCGGGGGTGCCCCGCGTCGCCCTGATCGACACGCTGCAGGACGAGAAATTCGAGGCGATCCGGGTTGCCGAGGCGCTTCGCGAAAGACTCGCGGGCGTCCGGCTCGACACTCCCGCATCCCGCCGCGGCAACTTCCGCAGGATCCTCGAGGAAGTCCGCTGGGAGCTCGACCTTCGCGGTTTCCCGCACGTCCGGATCATGGCCTCCGGGGGCATCGGGGAGGACGAGGTCGCGGAGCTGCGCGACGCGGTCGACGGCTTCGGCGTGGGGACGTGCATCAGCAACGCGCCGACCGTCGACTTCGCCCTCGACATCGTCGCGGTGGAGGGGCGTCCCTTCGCCAAGCGGGGGAAGATGTCCGGCGCCAAGCAGGTCGTCCGGTGCGACGCGTGCGGCAGAGGGGACCGGCGGGTGATCCCGGAAGGGCGCGCGGCCGCGGAGCGGTGCGCCTGCGGCGCGCCCATGGAGCCGCTCCTCGTGCCCGCGATGGAGGGCGGGAAGATCGTAGCCCCCGCCCGTCCGCCGCGCGACGTGCGGCGGACGGTCCTCGACCAGGTGGCGCGATTCCGGTCGCGCGGGGAGAGATCGTGAGCGGGGCGATGGTCGGCGACGGTCTCTCGGTCCGGACGATGGAATGGACGGGCGACTCGCTCCTGTTGCTTGACCAGCGCGTGCTTCCGCTGAGGGAGTCGTTCGTGCGCGCAACCGACGCCGCCGGCGTGGCCGACGCGATCCGGTCGATGGTCGTCCGGGGCGCTCCGGCGATCGGCGTCGCCGCCGCCTTCGGCCTCGTCCTGGCGGTCAAGTCCGCCGGCCGCAGGAAGCGGCCGTGGCGGCCGGCTTTCGGCGAGGCGGCCGCCGCCCTTGCCGCCACCCGGCCCACGGCGGTCAACCTGTTCTGGGCGATCGAGAGGATGCGCAAGGCGGCCGAGGGGCTGCCGGACGATGCCGGCGAGGCCGCCGCCCGCCTCGAGCGGGAGGCGGTGGATGTCCACGACGAGGACATCGCCGCGAACCGGAGGATGGGAGCGCACGGCGCGGCGCTCCTGCCCGCGGAAGGGTCGGTGCTCACGCACTGCAACGCCGGGGCGCTGGCCACGGCCGGGTACGGGACGGCGCTCGGCGTGATCCGGGCCGCGGTCGCCTCGGGAAAGCGGATCCACGTCTACGTGGACGAGACGCGCCCCTTCCTCCAGGGCGCGCGCCTGACGGCCTGGGAGCTCATGAAGGACGGGATCCCGTGCACCCTCGTCACCGACGGGATGGCCGCTTCCCTGCTCGGTGCCGGGAAGATCCGGGCGGCCGTCGTGGGGGCGGACCGGATCGCCGCGAACGGCGACGTGGCGAACAAGATCGGCACGTACGGCGTCGCGGTCCTGTGCCGCGCCCACAAGGTTCCCTTCTTCGTGGCGGCGCCGCGCTCGACCGTGGACCCGTCGGTCCGAACCGGCCGCGGGATCCCGATCGAGGAACGGGACGGCGCGGAGGTCACGCACCTCATGGGGACGCGGGTCGCCCCGCGCGGCGTGGCCGTGTACAACCCCGCCTTCGACGTGACGCCGGCGAAGTACGTGTCCGCCATCGTGACGGAGCGGGGGGTTATGCGCCCTCCACTCGCCGAAGGGATCCGGAAGCTGTTCCGGTGACCTCGCCTCCCCGCACGCCCTCCCCGGAGCCCCGGTCCCTGTGCGACCGCCTGAGGGATGCGGGCGTCGCGGACACCGCCCGCGCCCTGACCCTGGTCGAGGAGATGCGGAAGCGGGCCGCCTGGGAAGGCGGGACCTGGGACGCCGTGTTCGAGGGGGCCCGCGCCGCGCCGGACCCGTCCGTCTATTTCCTGAACCTCTCCAAGCTGTGCGATGCCCTCCCGGACGGCGATCTCTCGGCGGCGTTCGGCAACCAGCGGGCCGTGCCGGTCCTCGGGGCCCTGCTCGGCGGATCGGAATTCGTCGCCGACCGGATGGCGCGACGGCCGGAGGTTTTCCGGCACCTCTTCATCGAGGGGGCGTTCGAACGCCGGGGCTCGCCGGAGGCCCTGTTCGCCGAGGCGGTCGAGGCCGCCGCCCGGTGCGATACGGAAGGAGAGATCAAGGCGGCGCTGCGCCGGATGAAGCTGCGGGAGATCGCCCGCATCGCCGCGCGCGACCTGGCCCGCCTCGCCGACCTGCCGGAGGTGACGGGGGACCTCTCGGCGCTGGCCGCCGCGGCGATCGAGGGCGCGGTCCGCTTCGCGCGGCGCCAGGTCGCGGCGCGGTTCGGCGCTCCTCTCGTCGAGGCGGACGGCGGCGCGCGGCGGGAGTGCGGCTTCGTCGTGATGGGAATGGGGAAGCTGGGCGCCTTCGAGCTCAACTTCAGCTCCGACGTCGACCTGATCTTCCTGTACGACACGGACCGGGGGACGACCGGGGGCGGCACCGAGGGGAAGCCGCTCACGCTCCACCAGTTCTTCGTCCGCCTCTCCGAGCAGGTCGCGCGGATCGTCTCCGAAGTCACCGAGGACGGGTTCGTCTTCCGGGTGGACCTGCGGCTGCGCCCGGAAGGGACGCGCGGCGACCTGGCGAACTCGCTGCGGTCGGCCGAGATCTATTACGAGTCGTGGGGCCAGACCTGGGAGCGGGCGGCGATGATCAAGGCGCGGCCGGTCGCGGGGGACATCGCCGTGGGGGAGGAGTTCCTCCGGATCATCGCGCCGTTCGTCTACCGGAAGCACCTCGACTTCACCGCCATCGAGGAGATCAAGGAGCTCAAGGACCGGATCGACGCGGCGCTGGCGCGCAGCCGGCACGACGCAAAGGACCTGAAGCTCGGAACGGGGGGGATCCGGGAGATCGAGTTCTTCGTCCAGGCGCACCAGCTGATCTACGGCGGGAAGAACCCGGCGCTGCGGCTGCGGGGGACGGTCGCGGCGCTGCACGAGCTCGAACGCATCGGCGTCGTGACCGCGGACGAGCGCGCGGGGCTCGAGGCGGCGTACGTCTACCTGCGCTCCCTC
>JBLNEU010000376.1:0-3339 GCA_050263015.1 Deltaproteobacteria bacterium
CGCGACCGCCTCGGACGCCGCGGCGATCCCCGGGAGAAATCCCTTCAGCGCCTCCCTGAGAGACAGGAAGAGCTCCTCTTCGCGCGCGCACGCCTCCTGCTCGGCACGGAGGACCCGCGACTCGAACTCCTTGAGCTCCGGGGTGACGTACCGCTCGGCGTTGACGAGGGTCTGCCTCCGGACATAGTCGTCGGGGACGCGGTCGAGATTCGCCTTGGAGACCTCGATGGAATAGCCGAACACGCGGTTGAACCGGATCTTGAGACTGCCGATCCCGGTCCGCGCGCGCTCCCGCGCCTCCATCTCGGCGAGCATCTCCTTGCCGTGCCGCATCAGGTGATTGAGCTCGTCCACCCGCGCGTCGTGCCCGTCCTGGATGACGCCCCCTTCCCGGTACCCGGCGGGAGCCGGGTCGCGCAGCGCCGCGCCGATCATCCCGACCGCCTCCGCGTGGTCGCCCACGCGGTCGCGGGCGCTTCCCAACTGCGCCGACCGCGCGGCGGCAAGGGCCTCCCGGACGCCGGGAAGCGCCGACAGGGCTGCGGCGATCGCGGCCACGTCGCGGGGCCCCGCCCGGTCCTGGGCCAGGCGCGAGGCGAGCCGGGAAAGGTCCGCCATTCCCGCGAGCCGAAAGGAGAGATCCTTGCGCACGGACGGGCTTTCGAGGAGCTCGCCCACGGCGTCGTGGCGCTCGCCGATGCGCGCCGGATCCGTGAGCGGCGCGGCGAGCCATGCGCGGACGAGGCGCCCGCCCATCGGCGTCCGCGTCCGGTCCACGGCCCACAGGAGACTCCCCTTTCGCTCCCCGGACAGCGTGGAGAAGATCTCGAGGGTCCGGACGGCCGCCTCGTCCATCGCGAGGTGCCGGCGCCCCTCCCGCTCCCGCGCCCGGCCGATGTCCGCGAGCGCGGCGGGCTGGTGAAGGTGGAGGTAGTAGAGCGCGGCCCCGACGACTCCGCGAGCCGGATGGTCCGCCTCCGGCGCGCCGGACAGCCCGGCCGGAACGGGAAAGGACGCCACCGCCGCCCGGGACAGGGCCGTTGACAGCTTCCCGTCGACGAGTCTGCGGAGGCGGGCCGAGGAAGGGTCCCCTTCGCCTTCCAGGAACACGAACTCGGCCGGGCCTGCGAGGAAGAGGGCGTCCGCGAGGGCCTCCTCAGAATCGCACGCCTCGTATTCGAACTCGCGCGTCGTCGCGTCGAGGAGGGCGTATGCGAACGGGGCAACGAAGCGGACGGCGGCCAGGAAATTGTTTCCGCGCGCGTCGAGGCAGTCGTCCGCGAAGACGAGGCCCGGCGTGACGACCTCGGTCACCTCGCGCCTGAAGAGTCCCCGGCCGCCCGGCTCCTCGATCTGCTCGCAGATCGCGACCTTGCATCCCTGGCGGATGAGCTTCGACAGGTACGCGTTGCGGGCGTGGTGCGGAACCCCGCACATCGGGATGTTCGATTCCCTGTCCCTGGACGTCAGCGCGATGTCGAGGAGGCGCGCGGCCCGGATCGCGTCCTCGAAGAACATCTCGTAGAAGTCGCCCATCCGGAAGAAGAGGATGCAGTCCCGGTACCGGGACTTGATCTCCATGTACTGCCGCATCGCGGGCGTCAGCTGCATCGTCATCCGGACCGAGCTTTACGGGTGGTCTTCATCCTGCGGGGATCGCACCGGCATCCGGCGGGCTTGCGCCGCCCGGCGGTCAGGGCCGGAGAGTCCCGAACCGGGCTGACAGGCGGCGGTGCGTCTCATCGAGCGATTCGGGCAGGACGCGCGTGCCGAACACGGAGGCCATGAAGTTGGTGTCGCCCTCCCAGCGGGGGACCAGGTGAAAATGGAGGTGGTCGGGAATGCCGGCGCCGGCCGTCCTGCCCAGGTTCATCCCCACGTTGAATCCGCGGGGCGCGTACTCCTCCGCGAGCACCTTCGTCCCCAGCGCCAGGAGCGACATGATCTCGCGCATCTCGTCGCCCGACAGGAGCGTCGGGTCCGCCACGTGGCGGCGCGGCGCGATGAGGACGTGGCCGTTGTTGTACGGATACCGGTTGCAGATCGCCAGGGTGTTCGCGTAGACGCCGAGGACGAGGCGCTCCGGGTCCTGCCGCTCGTCGTCCGCGACGCAGAAGATGCATCTCTCCCCGCCGGATCCGCCCCCGCGGATGTACTCCATCCGCCAGGGGGAGAACATCCTGTCCATCCGGCGGCCGTCAGCCGTTGACCAGCTCGCGGAGTTCCTTCCCCACCTTGAAAAACGGGATGCGCTTCTCGGGAATGGAGACCTTCTCCCCGGTCTTGGGGTTGCGGCCTTCCTTGGCCCGCCGGACGCGGACGGTGAAGCTGCCGAACCCGCGGATCTCGATCTTCTCGCCGCGCTGCAGGGCGTCCTTCATGTGGTGGAAGACGGTGTCCACGATGACCTCGCACTCCTTCTTGGTGAGGGATGTCACCTTTTCCGACAACGTCTGAACGAGATCGCTTTTCGTCATGCCCGTTTCTCCTCCGGGGATTTATCGCGCCAGGTAGTCGATCTTGAGCCGGGAACCGGCCAGGTTCCCGTCGATTATACTTTTCGCCTCTTCCCGAAGCAATTCCAGTATGGAGAGCTTCTTCTTCGGCGGCGTCACCACGCGGGGCTCGCCCTCGATCTTCGCCATCCGCGCGGCATCGGCGACCGCGTCCTCCTGGTCCCCGAGGGCGTCCACGAGGCCGAGCGCCTTGGCCTGCTCGCCGGAGAAGATGCGGCCGTCGGCGATCTTCCTGACCGCCTCGACATCGAGCCTGCGGCCATCGGCGACCGCCTGGACGAACTGGGCGTGCACGTTGTCGATCACGCCCTGCAGGTACTGGCGCTCCTCCGGGGTCATGTCGCGCAGCGGGGATCCCGCGTCCTTCAGCTCGCCGCTTTTCACGACGACCCCCTTGACGCCGATCTTCTCGATGAGATCCTTGACGTTGACGAACTGCATGATGACGCCGATGGAGCCGGTGATGGTGCCGGGGTTCGCGTAGATCCTGTCCGCGGCGCAGGCGATGTAATAGCCCCCGGAGGCCGCGAGCGCGCCCATCGAGGCGACGACGACCTTCTTCCCCTTGAGCTTGCGGATCTCCTCGTAGATCTCCTGCGAGGGAACCACCCCCCCGCCCGGGGAATTGATCCGCACGACGATCGCCTTGACCGAATCGTCCTTGGCGAACTCCTTGAGCTGCCGGATCGGCTCCTCGGAGTCGGAGATGAGGCCGTTGATGGGAAGGATCGCGACCTTCGGGCCGGGGGTGAACGACCCCGAGCCCATGCGGGACACGACCCCGATCAGGACGAAGAAGACCGCCGCGAAGAGGAAGACGACC
>JBLNEU010000377.1:0-3479 GCA_050263015.1 Deltaproteobacteria bacterium
CTTCCGTCTTCGGGGCGGGCAGGACGGCCGACGCGTTCCGGTCGACCGTCGTGGACGGTCTGATGAAGTGGCCCTACTCGGGGGTCAAGAAGATCGAGGACGTGAAGGTGGACCACCTGATGGCCTGCGCCAAGTGCCACCTGCCGCAGCTCGAGGATGCGACGGACGACGTCGCCCGAGAGATCGTGGGCGTGATCATCGACTGGCAGAAGGCGGCCACCGGCAACGACCAGGCGGCGGCGCAGGCGGCGGCAAGGAAGCTCGACGGTCTGAACATCGGCTGTCTCATATGCCACAACAGGAACGCGGTCATCCATAAGTGGGCGGACGGCTACCCGAAGGCTGGGGAGGTCTACGGCACCAGGGAGGGCGCGGCCCACGCCCAGGGACTTTCCCCCCTGCGCAGGAGCCCGGTCATGGGCGAGTCGATCATGTGCGGGCAGTGCCACGGACTGGGGCCCAACCTGGACCTCGAGAACCCGACCCAGTGCTCGACCGTCTACGGCAGCTACCTCTATTCCTACAAGGCGCACGGGGGAACGGCGAGCTGCCAGGACTGCCACATGAGGCAGCACAACCTCGGACACGACATGACGGCCAATCACAACCCCGGGGTCGCCAGGGAGTCGCTCGACGTCTCGACGGAGACCCACGGATTCTTCTGGCGCGACGATCGCCAGTACCTGCCCCGGCTCATCGTCGATGTCACGATGGTCAACAAGGCGGGGCACTCCATCCCGGACAGCCTGTCTCCCGACCATCGGCTGGTCCTGTCGGTGACCGCCAGGACGCGCGATGGAGAGCAGGTCTTCTCCCAGACCAGGACGTACATGCCCATCCCGCAGCGGCTCGGCAGGGGCAACAAGATGGCGCGCGGCGCCTACGAGAAGACGGGCATCGTCGAAGACACCGCCCTCCTCCCCCTGCGGCCGGTCCGCGAGAAGTTCGATATCGTCATGAACCCGGTGGAGGCCGGAAAGGACGCCGGGGCAAAGCTGGCGACCGAGGTCACCGTCGACGTCATGATTCGGCTCCACGCCCCCCGGAACGCCTCGGCCGAGGGCGTCACGTGGTACCAGTACAGCAAGAACGTCAAGATCGAGGAGATGTAACGGCCTTGGCCCCGACCGAATGTCGCCAGGAGACGATCGGAGGTTCACGTCCATGACCCGGACCAGAGCAGGAAAGTCGACCATGATCGTGCTGATGGCGGTCGCGGTGTCTCTGGCGTGGCACCTCGTTCCCGCGCCCTGCCACTCCGGCAAGGCGGGCATCGGCTGGGACAACTCCATCGCGGAGAAGAAAGGAAAGGCCAGGACCGTCGCCGAGCTCGTGAAGATGTGGGATTCCGAGCACTGCGGCGAGTGTCACGAGCAGCAGCAGCGCGAATGGGAGCAGTCGGCCCACTCCGAGTCGGTCATGGGGGCGAGACGGCTGGGGCGGAAGGCGCTGGCGATCCTCCAGATCTTCGACGTGGCCCGGGAGAAGTGGCCGTACGCGGGCCTGAAGGAGCCGTCCGACGTCAAGGTGGAGCACCTCGCGGGGTGCACCCGCTGTCACCTTCCCCAGCTCGCCGATGCCGAGGACAGCGTGGCCCGGGAGCTCGTCGCCGATTTCATCACGTGGCGCGATGCCGCCAGGAACAAGGACGAGAAGACGGCCCACAGGATCGAGGAGAAGCTGAGGGGCCTGACGGTCAACTGCCTGATCTGCCACAACCGGAACGCCATCGTCCACAAGTGGACGGACGGATATCCCGCGAAGGGAGTCGTCTACGGGTCGAAGGACGGACAGCACTTCTGCGGCCAGTACCCTGTCGTCAGGAAGAGCCCCGTCATGGGGGAGCCGGTCATGTGCGGCCAGTGCCACGGCGCGGGTCCCCTCCTCGACCGGGACAACCCGTCGCAGTGCCCCACCGCGTACGGGTACTACCTCTTCGAATACCAGGCGGTGGGCGGAGAAGAGACGTGCCAGGAGTGCCACATGAGGCGGACGAAGCTCGGACACAACATCCAGAGCTACCGGCATCCCGCCATGGTCAAGGCGGGGCTCGACTTCTCGGCCGACATCTCGCGCATCCTCACGTTCGACCACGAGAAGCCGAACCCGGGCCCCGTCTACGCGCCGAAGATCGCGGTCACCGTGTCGATGAGGAACAAGTCGGGGCACTCCATCCCCGACGGATGCCCGACCGTGGCGCGGCTGGCCCTCGACGTGACGGCGAAGTCGAGCGACGGGAACGAGATCTTCTTCGACGAGAAGTTCTACATGCCCATCGCCCAGACCTACGGCCGGGGAAACCTGATGGGCAGAGGCCCGTTCGAGAAGACCTCGATGATCGTCGACACGTCCCTCCGGCCGCTCACGACGGTGAAGGAGCGGTACGAGATCCCCATACCGAGGGAGCTGTGGGACGGGACCGCGAAGGCGCAAGGGGCGGAAAAGAAGGAAGTCGAGGTGACCGTGAAGCTCGTCTACTTGCCCTACGGCACGATGAAGGAGTCCGACACCCCGTTCACGTGGCACGAGATCGTGAAGACGGTTCCGCTGACCGAATTCGACTGAGCCCTGCCGCGTCCGCCGCGCCAGGCGACATCCCCGCACAAAGCGCCCGGGGGCCGCGCATCGGCCCCCGGGCGTTTCGGCGTGAACCGCGGCCCGGCGCGACGCCCGGCGCCGCCGGTTGAGGTATACTGCAGGCGCGGGACGGCGACGGATTCGAACGCGCCTCGACGGGTCGGAGAGACCGAAGGCTCCCGGCGCGGCGCACTCTTCCACGGAGTCGCCGCGACTGGAGGTCGCCATGCAAGGTCCCCTCTCGCCCGAACAGCTCCGCCGCATGGATGCCTGGTGGCGGGCGGCCAATTACCTGTCGGTCGGCCAGATCTACCTTTACGACAACCCCCTCCTCGCGGAGCCGCTGTCCCTGCGGCACGTGAAACCCCGGCTCCTCGGACACTGGGGAACCACGCCGGGACTCAACTTCATCTACGTCCACCTCAACCGCGTCATCAAGGAACGCGACCTGGACATGATCTGCGTCTGCGGACCCGGACACGGCGGGCCCGGCCTCGTCGCCAACACGTATCTCGAGGGGACGTACAGCGAATATTACCCGGACGTCGCGCGGGACGCGGAAGGGATGAAGCGGCTCTTCACGCAATTCTCCTTTCCCGGGGGGATCCCCTCCCACGCCGCCCCGGAGACCCCCGGCTCGATCCACGAGGGCGGAGAGCTGGGATACGCGCTGAGCCACGCCTTCGGCGCCGCCTTCGACAACCCCGATCTCGTCGTCGCCTGCATCGTCGGGGACGGCGAGGCGGAGACCGGGCCCCTGGCGACCGGCTGGCACTCGAACAAGTTTCTCAACCCGGTTCGCGACGGCGCCGTGCTGCCGATCCTCCACCTCAACGGCTACAAGATCCAGAACCCTTGCATCCTCGCCCGGATCCCCCGGGAAGAGCTCGAACAGCTCCTGC
>JBLNEU010000378.1:0-3910 GCA_050263015.1 Deltaproteobacteria bacterium
CCCCCCGCCACGACGATGATCTTCTTCGGGCCGAACGTCATCGCGTTCGTCCGGTTCCCGTTCATGTCGAGGTTGACGAGGCAGCCGTTGAGCGTGACGGCATTCGTGCCGGTGAGGAACAGGTCGCAGGTCAGCTGGCCGAGCCGGGCGGCCGGCTTGTTCTCGGCCGGGACCCGGGAATGATCGAAGAGCTTCTTCCCGCTCCCCGCCAGCGCGTCGTGGATCCCCATCTCCGAGATGGAGACCGACCCGCCGAAGCCGATCGTCTCCGCCGAGTCGCACGCCATGAGCAGGCGCTCCCGGACGTCCTCCTGGTGCGGGAAATATTCCGCGTGGAACCCGTTCTTGCGCAGCGCCTCGACGCATTTCTTACCGCGCACGTCGAGCTGCCAAAGGCCTATCTCGATACGGCTCATCGTCTCCCCCTCGCGGGATTCGACCGCTTCCGGCTCAGGCCGGCGCGGACACCGCCTTCTGGATGTTCTTCTTCATCGCCGCGATCGTCTTGGCGTAATCCTTCGTCCCGAAGATCCCGGAGCCCGAGACGATCACGTTGGCCCCGGCCTTGACGACCTGGGCGACGTTGTCCTCCTTGATGCCTCCGTCCACCTCGATGTCGACCGCAAGCCCCGACCGCGAGAGCTGGGACCGCAGAAGCTCGATCTTCCCCGTCATCGACGGGATGTACGCCTGCCCCCCGAACCCCGGGTTCACCGTCATGACGAGCACCATGTCCACGTCGGTCAGGACCCACTCCACGGCCGACAGCGACGTCCCGGGATTGAGCGCCACGCCCGCCTTCTTCCCCAGCTCACGGATCCGCGCGACGGCCCGCTGGAGGTGGGGCGTCGCCTCGGCGTGCACGGTGATGACGTCGGCGCCCGCTTCGGCGAACGCCTCGATGTACCGCTCCGGCTCGACGATCATCAGGTGGACGTCCAGCGGCAGCGTCGCGGCCTTCCGGATCGCCGCGACCACGGGGGGGCCGATGGTGATGTTCGGGACGAACCGGCCGTCCATCACGTCGACGTGGAGCAGGTCCGCTCCGGCCTTCTCCGCGGCCCGGATCTCGTCGGCCAAACGGCCGAAATCCGCGGACAGGAGCGACGGCGCGATGTAGTAGTCCATACCCGCCCCCTTTTTCGACCCGTGCGGCACGATTTTACCATTTCACCGTTTCAGGGGGACACTCCTGATTTTGACGGGGCTTATCCCGCTCAAGTCTCAGGTGGACGCGGTGTCTCCCGCCAGCTCCCCGGCTACTCCCTCTTCCGGAACAGGGCAGCGAAGAAGCCGTCCGTCCCGTCCCGGTGCGGGGACAGGCGGACGAAACCGTCGGACGTCCGCGCTTCCGGGGGGCCGGTCCAATTCGCCGGGGGCGGGACGACCGACGCCTCACCGTGCGCGTCGGCGAGAAACCGGGCGGCCACGTCCTCGTTTTCCTCCCGGAACGGGGTGCAGGTCGCGTATGCGAGCAGCCCGCCGCGTTTTAGCGACGGCCAGGCGTTCGCAAGGATCGCCCGCTGGAGCTCCGCCATCCGGTCGAGGTCCTCCGGGCGGAAGCGCCACTTGGCGTCGGGGTTGCGCCGGATGACGCCCATCCCGGTGCACGGCGCGTCCACGAGGACCTTGTCGAACCGCGCCGCGCCGCCGGGGAGCGGGCCGGCGGAGAAGTCGTGGGACGCCGTCTCGACGCCGCGGGCGCCGGTCCGCGCGATCGTGCCTTTGAGGAGCCGCACCCGCCCGGCGGACAGGTCCGCCGCGACGAGGCGCGCCTTGCCGGAAGCAAGGGCCGCCAGGTGCGTCGCCTTCCCGCCGGGGGCTGCGCAGGCGTCGAGAATCGACTCGCCGGGCCGCGGAGACAACAAGGGCGCGACGAGCTGCGCCCCTTCGTCCATGACGAGGTACTCTCCCGCGAGAAAGCCCCGGTCCGCGTGCACGCCGCCCGGCTCGCCGAGGACGAGCCCGTCCGGCGCGAACCGGCACGGGGACGGCGCGAACCCCGCCGCCCCGAGCCGCGCGAGAAGCGAATCACGCGACGCCTTGAACGGGTTGACGCGGACGGTGAACGGCGGCCGCTCGAGCGACGCAGCGAGAAACGCAAGGGCCTCCGGCTCGCCCAGCGTCCGGACGAGCGCATCGAACAGCGGAGCCGGAACCGAGTGGCGGGCCTCGTCGCGGGCCGCCGCTTCGCCTGCCGACGGCAGCGGGCCTTTCCCGGCCCTGACGACGGCGCGCAGGACCGCATTGACGAATCCGGCCACCTTGTCGTCGCGGGTGTCTTTGACGGCCTCGACGGTCTCGAAGAGCGCCGCCCGCTCCGGGACGCGCGTGTAGAGGATCTGGTAGGCGCCCAGGCGCAGGGCGTTGCGCGCCAGCGGGTCGGTCTTGGCGAGTGGCTTGGGGAGATGGACGGAAAGAATGTGGTCGACGGTCCCGCGCCGCCGGAGCGTTCCCATCACGAGCTCGGTGAGGAGCGCCCGGTCGCGGGGATCGGGGAAATCGCCCCCCCGAAGGGCCCGGTCGAGGAGGATGTCGGCGTACGCCCCGCCCCGGTCCACGCGGGCGAGGATCCCGAGCGCCGCGGCCCTTACCGAGATAGACGGTCTCCTTTCGCTACCTTGCGGCCCTGCGCGTACGCCCAGGCGGTCATCGCCTTGCCCCCCTCGGGCTGGAGCTGCGTGAGACGGAGCGCGCCTTCCCCGCACGCGACGACGATCCCGTCCTTGCCCACGGCCGCGATCTCGCCAGGCGCGCCCGCGCCCTCGACGAGAGCGGCAGCGAGAATCTTCAGCGTCTTTCCCCCGTGGACCACGTAGGCCGACGGCCACGGCGTCATCCCCCGCACGACGTCGCGCACCTCGCGGGCGGGCCGCCCCCAGTCGATCAGGCCGTGCTCTTTTTTGAGCATCGGCGCGTAGGTGGCCAGCGCGTTGTCCTGCGGCGTCTCCTTCAGGGTCCCGTCGTGGAGCTTGCGGAGCGCTTCGACAAGCGCCTCGGCGCCCAGCGCCGCCAGCTTCGGGAACATCGTGCCCGCCGTGTCGTCGTCGCCGATGGGGATCGCGCGGACGTGGAGCATCGGCCCCGTGTCCATCCCCGGGTCCATCTTCATGATCGTCACGCCCGTCTCGGTCTCCCCCCGGGCGATCGCCCAGTTGATCGGGGCGGCGCCGCGGTATTTCGGCAGAAGCGACGCGTGCACGTTGATGCAGCCGTGCTTCGGGATCGACAGGATCGACGGCGGAAGGATGTGGCCGTACGCCACGACGACGATCAGATCGGGATTCTCCGCGGCGATCCGGGCCACCGACTCGGGGGTCTTGGCCTTCTCCGGCTGGAAGACGGGTATCCCCCGGCGCACCGCCTCGGCCTTGACGGGCGGCGCGGCGAGCGCCTGCCCTCGCCCCGCAGGGCGGTCGGGGTTGGTGACGGCCAGGACGACCTGTTCGGCAGTCGCGAGCGCGGCGAGAGAGGGGACCGAGAACTCCGGCGTCCCCATGAAGACGACGCGCAACGGCGGCATTACTTGGTGGTCGCCGCGGCGGTCGAAAGGCGGTCGAGGAACAGCACCCCGTCGAGGTGGTCGATCTCGTGCTGCACCGCCCGGGCGAGAAGGCCCCCCGCCTCGAATCTTACGGCGTCGCCCAGCTCGTTCAGCCCCTTGACGGTGACGAACTGCGGCCGGGCGACGATGCCCTCGACGCCCGGAACGCTCAAGCACCCTTCCGACGCCTCGCACATCCCCCGGCGGGCGACGATCTCGGGGTTGACGAGCGCCATCGGCGGGATCTCCTTTTCCACGGGGGAGACGTCCACGACGATGACGCGCCGGCCGTCGCCGACCTGCGTCGCGGCGAGCCCGACGCCCGAGGCCGCGTACATCGTCTCGAACATGTCGTCGATGAGCTTT
>JBLNEU010000379.1:0-4223 GCA_050263015.1 Deltaproteobacteria bacterium
GAATGACGCGCCGCCGGATCTTCCAGGAGGCGGTCGCCGGCTTCGAGCAGCCCGGCTACCCGTTCCGGGTGACCGTCTACGGGTTCTACGACTTCACGCGCCTCCAGTGGACGCTCGTCACCGCGCTCCTTTCGAGCGGCCTGCTGGAGGACGTCTACTTCCCGGGGCTGTTCGACGCGGACGGGGCGCTCTCTCCCGCCTTCGGGTACGCCGCGCTGACGTGGGACCGCCTCTCCCGGGCCTTCGAGGGGAACGTCGAGCGCCTCCCGGACGAGGCGGCCCCCGAGATCGCCGATATTCGCCGGGAGATATTTTCCCCGGGCCGCCCGGGCGAAAAGCGTCCCGCGCCGTTCGCCGTCCTGTCCGCCCCGCACGAGGACGGGGAGATGCGCCTCGCGGCGCGGCAGGTCCGGGAGTGGCGCGACGCAGGGCCCGGCGAGGAGATCCTTCTCGTCGCCCGCCGGGTCGACGAGGCGGCCGTGTCGGCCTGGGAGCGGGCGGCGGCCGAGTACGGCATCCGCACGGTGGAGCGGCTCGCGGTTCCCCTCTCCTCGGTTCCCCCGGTCCGCCTCCTCGTCCAGATGATCGAGGCGGCGGCGCGCGATTTCCCTCGGCGACAGGTGATCGACATCCTCTCCTCGCCGTACCGGCGCCCGGCGTCGGACCCGAAGGGCGGCGGGCCCGCGCCCCGCCCGGACCTGTGGGACGTCATGAGCCGCGAGCGCCTCGTCGTCTCGGGGAAGGATTGGGAGACGCGGCTTCTGCGCCGGCGGCCGCGGCGCGCGGACGACGGGGCGCCGGAGGAGAGGCGGGAGGAGGAAGCCCAGCTCAAGCTTCTCGCCGCCGAGGTGCGCGCGCTTCGGGCGTCGCTGCGGCCGGTCGCCCGCGCGGGCGGGTACGGTCCGCTCGCCCGGGCGCTGCGCGGCCTCCTGGCGGGCGACTTCAGGTTCGTCGACGACGACAGCCGCGAGGGGGAGCGCGACCGCAGGGCCCTGTCGCTGCTGCTGTCGATCCTCGCCGACGTCGAGCGGATCCCGGAGCGGGAAGTCCCCTGGCCGGGGACGGAAGGAGCGCTGGCCTGGTTTTCCGCGCTCCTGTCCGGTCAGCGCGTCTTCGTCGGGGAGAGCGGCGGGATGCGGGTTCCGGGGGCGGTCGTCGCGGGGGACATCCACGCGCTGCGCGGCGTGACCGCCGACCGGGTGCTGTTCCTGTCCGTCAACGAGGATGCGGTGCCGGCGCAGGTGGACGAGGACCCGCTGCTGCCCGACGACGACCGCGCGATGATCAACCGCCTGGCGCGGCAGGCCGGGCTCCCCGATGCGCTGTCGCTCCTGCGGCGCAACGCCGCCGAGGAGAAGCTCCTCTTCTCGCTGCCGGCCGCGTCGGCGCGGCGCGGCCTGGGCTTCTCGGTCCTTCGCGCGGACGCGGAAGGGGCGGCGAAACGGCCGTCCCGGTACCTGCTCCACCTGCTCGCCCGGTTCGCCGGGCCGGCGGTGTTCTCGGACGACTGGACCGGGGCGTCGGGCGCGCGCGTGCTTTCCTTGCCCCGCTCCCCCGGCGCCATGCTGTCGGCGCCGGGGCCGCTCAGCCCGCGGGAGAGGGCGCTTTCCGCCTGGCGCGCCGGCAACCCACCGGAGGATGGCGGCGCGGGCGTCCCGTGGCGGCGGATCGCGGCGGCGCTGTCCGCCTTCCGCGGCCGGGAAGCGGGGGTCTCCCTTTTCCCCGGCCCGTGGACCGGAGCCGGGAAGGCGTCCCGGCAGTGGAGCGCGACGGAGCTCGACGACCTGGCCCGGTGTCCCTACCGGTTCCTTCTCCGGCATCGCGTCGGCCTTTCCCCCGCCGAGGAGCCCGAGGAAGAGGTTGCGCTGACCCCGGCCGAGATCGGCGTCATCCTCCACGACATCCTCCACGCGCTCGGGAAAGCTGCCGCCGCCGGGAAAGGGTGGGGAGACGCGGGCGCGGCCGCGACGCGGGCGTTCGCCCGGTTCGCGCGGGACAATCCGACCGGCCTGCCGGGGCTGTTCCGGATCCAGTGCGAGGGGATCGTCGGCGACGCGGCTGCTTTCGTGGAGTGGCAGCGCGCCCGGTCGTCGTCCCCCGGAGCTTTTCGGGTCGAGGACGTGGAGCGCTCTTTTTCCGTGCCCGGAGGCCGCGCGCTGCCCGCCTTCGTCGGGCGCGTCGACCGGATCGACCGGGGCCCGGACGGGGAGGCCGAGATCATCGACTACAAGTACCGGGACGGAAAACGGGAGCGGGCGCCGCTCGACTGGATCGCCCACGGTCTGGCCAACCAGATCCCGGTCTATCTCGCCTTCGCGCAGACGCTTGTCCCCCCGCCGCCGGAAGTGCGCGCGTCCCTGTTTTTCCTCAAGAACGGGGTGAAACCGGTCACGGTGACCGGCGACCAGTGGAAGGCGGTCCGGGAAGCGTGGGCCGAAGCGCTTGCCGACTGGCTCGCCGTCGCGGCGTCGGGCGGATTCCCGCCGCTGCCCCATCACCGGTTCTCGTACGCGGGCGGGGCGCCTCCGCGGTATTGCGACGCCTGTCCGTTCAAGGACCATTGCCGCGCCTCGCCCGCCTTCGAGGGGTCGAGGGCGGAGGAGGAGGCGCTCCTGCGCCGCGTCGCCGCGGAAGCCGGGCTCTCGGCGGTCGGAACGCACCGGCCGCCGCGGGGCGGGACGGCCGGATGAGCGGGGGAGCGGCATGACGGGCGCGGGAGCGTAGGCGATGGAGAGCGACCGGATCCGCGCCGTCACCGACTTTACGCGCGATATCGCCGTGGACGCATCGGCGGGGACGGGGAAGACGGCCACCCTGATCGCCCGGGTGACGAACCTCTTCCTCGCGAAGCGGGATCTTTCCCCCGACCGGGTCCTGATGCTGACCTTCACGGAGAAGGCGGCGGCCGAGATGAAGGCGCGCGTCGTCGAGGGGTGGGAGCTCCTCGTGTCGGCGTGCCGGTCATGCGAAACCGTGGAGGAGGCGTCGGCGGCGATGGGCGCGTGGAACACGCTCGTCCGCATTCCCGAAGGGGCATACCCGTCGCTCGACGACCTGCGAGCCCGGGCGGAGGACATTGCGGACGGGGTCGGGCGCCTCTCGGTCACGACGTTCCACTCCTTCTGCCGGCGGATCCTGCTCTCTTTCCCGGCCGAGGCGGGCGTCGACCCGAAGTTCGAGGTCCTGCCGGAAGGGGAGTCGTCCGACGCGTGGGATTCCGCCTTCCGCGCGTTCCTGCGCGCCGAGTTCGGACGGGAGGAGGTCGATCCCCGCTGGGAGGTCGTCCTTTCGCGGTCCGGCGGGCAGGAGGCGGTGTGGTCGGTCATCCGCCGCCTCTGCCTCTCCCAGCGGGATCTCCTTGCCCGCGGGGATCTCGACTTCGGCGAACCGGCCGACTTCCTCGATTTCCTTCGGCGGGAATATGCCGGGCCGGCGGACTGGTTCCGCGCGTTCGTCGGCGGGATCGCGGACGAAGCCCACGAGATGACGCCGGTCTTCCGCGGGGCGCTCGCCGTCCTCTCCCGCGCGTGGGAGGCCGTGGTACGGGGGGATCTCGCGGCGGCGCGCGCCGCGGCCCGGGAAGGATCGGCGGCGTTTGCCTTCCGCGCCGACCGGACGCGGAGCAGGAAGTCGTTCCCGCAGCCCGCCGGGGCGACGCTTGCCGGGACCCGGGACGCGCTCCGGTCGTTCTTCAGGGATCTGTCCGAAGTCCCGGAGGGCGACGAGGCGGCCCGCTTCCTCGTGGAGCGCGCGCGGGCGGCCCTGTCCTTCTACGCGGAGGCCAAGTCGAGCGGCCTCGACTTCATGGATCTGTTGCTCCGGGCCGACGATCTCCTGGGCGCGAAGCCGCGGGTCGCGGCCGCGCTTTCCGAGCGGTTCCGTTACGTCTTCGTGGACGAGTTCCAGGACACCGACCCGCTCCAGGCGGCGATGCTCGCCGCCCTTTCGCCGAAGCCGGCCTCTCCGGGTTCCGCCGCCGCGCCTGCCGCCGACGCGGGGCGCCTCTTCCTCGTGGGCGACCCGAAGCAGTCGATCTACGGGTTCCGCCGCGCCGACATCCAGGTCTACAACCGGTTCCGCGCCGCGCTTCTTTCGGGGGACGGCCTTGGACTCACGCTCGTCCGAAATTTCCGGAGCCGCCCGGACCTGATCGCCGCCGTCAACGGCCTCTTCGACGGCGTCCTCGCCGGCGGCGAAGACTTTTCGCCGTCCTATTCCCCGGT
>JBLNEU010000380.1:0-3312 GCA_050263015.1 Deltaproteobacteria bacterium
GGGAGCGGCCAGCGCGCGGCCGAGCGCGATGCGCCGGATGCCGGCAAGCCCCTCTCCCAGGAGGGCGTTTGCCCGCTCCTCGATCCGCCGGGTGACGGCCGCATCGGCGGGTCCCCCGTGCGGCGGATTGTATTTGAACCCGCCGTCCTCCGGGGGATTGTGGGACGGGGTGATGACAATCCCGTCGGCCAGCCCCGACGTCCGCCCCCGGTTGTGCCGCAGGATCGCATGGGACACCGCCGGCGTCGGGGTGTTCCCGCCGTCCCTGTCGATCATGACCGTGACGCCGTTCCCGGCGAGGACCTCGAGGGCCGTCGCGAAGGCGGGCTCGGAGAGGGCGTGGGTGTCCTTCCCGAGGAACAGGGGGCCGTCCACCCTTTCGGACGCCCGGTATTCGCAGATGGCCTGCGTGACCGCGAGGATGTGGGCCTCGTTGAACGAGAGCCGCAAGGAGGAGCCCCGGTGCCCGGACGTTCCGAAAGCGACCCGTTGGCCGGGGACCGACGAGTCCGGCTGCCCGGTATAGTAGGCCGTGACGAGCCGGGGGATATCGGCGAGTTGCGCCGTTTCCGCGGGCTGTCCCGCCCGGGGGTGTGTCGTCATGTCGTCCTCCCTCGGTCAGGCTCGCGTCGATTCTTTGCAGAAGTTTCCATTGAGATCGACCAATCCGGGTGAAGGGCGGGGAGACCGCCAAGAGGCGCGCGGCAGACCGCGGATGACGCGGGCGGCCGGGAGAACGCGGTGGGCGACCCGGGCGCGTCCCTTCGCATGGAGAAGGATATCCCCTCGGGGTTCCGCCGCAACGGTTCCCGGAGCCTGTCGGCGTTCCCGGCGGCGCCGTGAAGCGCGGCCGGGATCGCTTCCAGCTCGATGCGCGGCTTCCGCAAAGGTTACCCGTCCCCCGATGTCCGGAAGATGCGATCAGATTAGCAGAGTCGCCCGTCCCGCGGCGACCGTTCGCAATCCCGGCCGGTCGTTCCGCCTGCAGGCGCGCCTCGACGGGCCCGCGGCCGCCGCCCCCGGCTGCGCCGGACGCCGCGTCGCGAACCCCGCCGCGGCCGTTACTGGACGCGTCACGCGGACTTCTTCAACCGGTCGATCGCCTTGTCGATCGCGCTCCTGAGGTCGTCCAGGGAAAGCCGGACTCCGTTCTTCATCGCACCCCAGCTCGCGCCCCCGGCGTCCCGGACCCGGCGGATCGTCGCGCGAACCACCTCCTGCTTCATGCGCAGGACGGCGATCTCCTCGTCGTACCGGATCCTGGCGTCCCTTTCGGTCTTCTGGGCCCTGGCGGCGATCCTGTCGACTTCCGCGTCGAGCGCTTCGAGCGCAGACTCCACCCTCTTGAGGAATGCATTCCTGATCATCGCGGACCTCCTTCCGGCCGGCCGCCGTCTCCCGCAACGCCAAGGCGGAGCCGCGCCCGGCCCCGGAATCTCCTGATTTCATTTTACTCCGACTCGCCCGCGGCTCCATCGGTGGGGCGGATGATGTATCCTTGACGGACCGGCGGCGTCCGGGGCGCGGTTCCGGCGTCCGCCGATGAATTTCGGGGACAGGACAAGGAGGGCGGTCCGGTGTTGATGAGGTACGGAGGCGTCTCGCCCCGGCTGCCCGCGAGCGTCTACATCGCGGACGGGGCGGTCGTGATCGGGGACGTGGAGATCGGGGAGGATTCGAGCATCTGGTTCAACACCGTCGTCCGGGGGGACATCGCCTCCATCCGGATCGGCCGGGGGAGCAACATCCAGGACAACTGCACCGTGCACGTGACGTCCCGGGACCCGGTCGTCATCGGGGACGATGTGACGATCGGGCACGGCGTCACGGTCCACGGGTGCACCATCGAGGACCTCTGCCTGATCGGGATCGGGTCGATCGTGCTCGACGGGGCCGTGATCGGACGCGGCAGCGTGATCGGCGCGGGGGCCGTCGTACCCCCGAAGTCGGTCGTGCCGCCCGGGTCGCTTGTCCTCGGCGTCCCCGGGAAGGTCACGAAGAGTCTCGGGGAGGGCGCCGCGGACGCGAATCGCGCAACGGCGGCGCACTACGTCGCGTACGCCCGCTCCTACCGCGAAATGCCCGGCTGATTCGCCGGCCGGCGCCGCGGACGGCTCCTGGCCGTCCGGCGGGCAGGGAAGCGCGGGCCGCGGCGGCCGCCGGCGGCCGTTCGACAATATCTTCGGGAGGGCGACATGGGACGGATCGAGGAAATCTGGGCGGGGGACCGCCTGATCCAGGATTTCGGGATGACGCTCCTGGAAGCGCGGGAGGGATACGCGAAGGTGTCGGTCCCCGTGAAGGAACGCTTTCTCAACGCCCACGGCATCGGCCACGGTACGCTCATCTTCGCCGTCGCCGACGCCGCCTTCGCCCTTTCCGTGAACGCCGCCGTCGACGCGGTCGGAGTCCAGTGGAGTCTCAACATCTTCCGGGCGGCAAAGCCCGGGGAGGACGTCATCGCCGAGTCCCGGATCATCCACAAGGGACGGCAGTCGATGGTCTGCGAGCTGACCGTGGCCGGCGGGGACGGGCGCGTCCTGGCGCGGGGGCTGTCCACGGCGATGCCCGTGCCCCGCGGCGCGCACGCGGGGTCGACGCCCAAAGTCGGGTAGAAAGGTTCAGGGACGTTCCTGAACTTTTCGTCAGGGCATCTGGATCCCGCCGCTCACGGGGATGTACGCCCCCGAGATGAACCGCGCCTCGTCCGAGGCGACGCAGAGGATGGCCCCCGCCACGTCGTCGGGAAGGGCGATCCGTTTCATCGGGGTCATCCCGGCGACCGCGTCCTTCTCCTTCTGCGACTGGAACGCCGTCGCGTCCGTCACCGTGAGGCCGGGGGCGACGACGTTGACGCGGATGCCCTTCGGGCCGAGCTCGAGGGCGAGCGACTTCATGAAGGCGTCCAGCCCGGACTTCGCGGTGCTGTGGGCGCAGAACCCGTGTCCCGGGTGGCGGGAGAGTCCGCTGCTGATCCCGACGATGCACCCCCGGCCCGCCTTGATCATGGGGGGAACGAACGCCTTGCAGCAGAAGAACGCGGCCTTCATCTCCCCGGTGAGCTTCGCCTCGAAGTCGCCCCACCCGTATTCGAGAAACGGGACGATCGGAAAGTTGATCGAGGCGTTGAGGACGAGCGTGTCCACGGGACCGAGGACGTCCGAGGCCTCCCCGGCCATCGCGTCCACCTGCGCCGCGTCCCGGACGTCCGCCTTGAACGCGGCGGCCGTGCCGCCGGTCTTCCGGATGCCGTCCACGACGGCCGCGGCCGCGGCCCCGCTCTTGAAATAGTTGACCCCCACCGCGGCGCCG
>JBLNEU010000381.1:0-12859 GCA_050263015.1 Deltaproteobacteria bacterium
TGCAGAACCTGGCGTTCATGTTCGTGGAAGCCGTGGAAAAGGAGACGCTGCAGAACACGGACTCGCCCCGGGAGCTTCCCGAGAAGTTCGTCAAGTCGAGCATGGCGTTTTCGGGCCCGACGAGCGGGCGGGTCAATCTCATGGTGCCCGACGAGCTCGCGAAGGAGCTCGCGGCCAACATCATCGGGAAGGAGCTCGACAAGAACATCTCGCAGAAGCACTTGCAGGACGCCCTGAAGGAGGTCCTGAACGTCACCTGCGGCAACCTGCTTTCCGCCGTCATCGGCACCAAGCAGGTGTTCGACGCCGCGCCCCCGACCCTGTCCGAACACGACGCGGCCGGTTGGAGCGCGTTTCTCGCCGAGCCCGACAGCATTCCGTTCATGATCGAGGATTGGCCGGCGTTGCTGCAGTTCCTTGTCGACGAAAGGAAATCATGACGGTCCGCCTTCTCATCGTCGACGATTCGGCGATCGTCAGGGAGTCCCTGGAGCGGAACCTTTCCCGCGACCCGGAGATCGAGGTCGTTGGCACCGCGCCCGACCCTTACGTCGCGCGGGACATGATCGTCACCCTGAAGCCGGACGTCCTGTCCCTCGACATCGAGATGCCGCGGATGGACGGGATCACTTTTCTCAGGAGGCTGATGACGTACTACCCGATCCCCGTCGTTGTCCTGTCGTCCCTTACGCAGAAGGGCGGGGCGCTCGCGGTCGAAGCCCTGGAGGCGGGAGCCGTCGACGTCCTGTGCAAGTCGGATACGGGCAACGGGATCGGAAATCTCTACGCCCAGCTCGCGGCCAGCATCAAGGCAGCGTCGAAGGTGAAGCCAGCCTTCCGCGCCGAACCGTCGAGCCGGCGGCTGGTCATGGCCCGCCCGGCGACCCGGATCGTCGCGGTCGGCGCATCCACCGGCGGAACCGTCGCCCTGATGGACATCCTCGCCGCGATGCCGCCCAACGCGCCGGGTTTCGTGATCGTCCAGCACATGCCGAAACAGTTCACCCGCCCCTTCGCCAATCGCCTGAACGAAGTCTGCGCCATGGAGGTGAAGGAAGCGGAGACCGGGGATCTCGTCCGCCCCGGCAGGGCCCTGATCGCCCCCGGCGACCGCCACACCCTGGTGCGGCGGTCGGATTCGCAATATGTCGCGCAGGTCAAGGACGGCCCGCTCGTCAGCCGGCACCGGCCGTCCGTAAACGCCCTGTTCAAGTCGGTAAGCCAGTCGGCCGCGAAGAACGCCGTCGGCGTCATCCTCACGGGGATGGGAAACGACGGAGCCGAGGGAATGAAGGAGATGAAGGAGCGGGGCGCCTACACGATCGCACAGAACGAGGCCAGCTGCGTGGTCTTCGGAATGCCGAAAGAGGCGATCGCCCTGAGGTGCGTCGATTCCGTGCTTTCTATAGGGGATATCCCCAGTAAAATCCTGGAAATCTCCCAAAAACAATAAACAAAAAGGTAAGGTTACTTGCCCGTCCCGCCCGTTCCATTCAACGTCTGGTAATGTATATTATGTCAAATAAAGGCGAGAGAGACGAAATCAGGCGCGCCGGGCGATCAGGAATTTCCACCCCATGAACACGGGACTCACCTTCTCTTCCAGTCTGTCGCACAGATCCCTGACCATCGGGATCCTCTCGATGTACGGAACCTTCGGGAATAGGCCCGCCGACTGCGCCGGAATCGACAGGAAGTCGAACAGGAAATCCCGCGTGACCTCGAAGTGGTAATCCACGAGCGTCGTCTTGAAATCCCGCCGGGCTTTCAGGCACTCGACCAGGTCGCGATACGACACGGCGCCGTACTGGTATTTCATCCCGGGAAACGCCCTGGCGAGCGCGTCGCGGTTCTCCCGGTCGAACAGCCCCGCGTAGAAACTGATCGCCAGCACGCCCCCGGGAACGATCAGCCGGCACGCCTGGTCGATCGACTCCCGGAAATTCGGGAGAAGAAAGATCGAGGCCGTGTAAAAGACGCCGTCGAACGCCTCGTTGAAATATTCCGAGAGGCGCTCGGCGTCGCCGCGCACGAAATAGACGCCGGGGACCCCCTTGCACCGTTCCCGCGCCTGCAGGAGCATCGACTCCGAGATGTCGATTGCATAGATAACCGGCGAATATGACAGGTGTTTCTGCAGCGAGAGCGTGGAGATCCCGGTGCCGCATCCGACGTCGAGAACCCGCGCGGGCGTCTGGGGCGCAATGAGCTCGCACAGGCGGCGCGTCAGCGTCTCGAAGAGATGATGCCTGCCCTCGAACGCGTCGTAGACCGCGGCGCTCTGGTCGAAATTCCTGGCGACGGCGTCCTTGAATCGTTTGTTGAACTCCGGCTTGTCAGACACTCAATATCCTTAGACTTTCTGGAGTGGATCGAACAGTTTTCGGTACTCTTCCATCGCGTACCGGTCTGTCATCCCGGCGAGGTAGTCGCAGACGACCCTTTTGACGCTTTCCGTCCGGGTCCTGCGCTGGATGTGCGGCGGAAGCTGATCGGGGCGCGCGGTGTAGCTCCCGAAGAGGTCCGACAGGATCCGGCGGGCCTTCTGCTCCATCCGGATCACCCGGTAATGCGCGTACATCTCCTTGAGGAGGAACCTCTTGAGCTCGGCATTCATGGCCGACGTCTCCTGATCGAGCGACACGCTCCGGTCCCGGCACTTCCTTGCTCCTTCCGGAGCGCGGATGCCGTGCTCCTCCAGCTTCCGGAACGTCGTCCGGATCAGGTTCTGCGTCAACCGCGAGATGATGAACGAGATCGACATGGACCTGAGGGTATCCTCGTCGACCGCGGTGTGGCTGCGCCTGACGTGGGCCGTCGCCTCGCGCCAGAGAGTCACCGATTCGAGCGACGCGAGAGTGAGCATCCGCGACCGGATGCCGTCGTCGACGTCGTGATTGCTGTACGCGATCTCGTCCGCCATGTCGGCCACCTGGGCCTCCAGGGACGGGTACCCGGGATCGCCGAACTCGGGAACCGGGGGAGGGGAGTCGTACGGCGAGCTGTGCTTGCAGATCCCCTCGCGCACCTCGAAGGTCAGGTTGAGCCCGTCGAAGGCGGGATACCGCTTCTCGAGCACGTCCACGACCCGAAGGCTCTGGAGGTTGTGCTCGAATCCCCCCTCCCCTTTCATGAGCTCGTCCATCATCCGCTCGCCGGCGTGGCCGAAGGGCGTGTGCCCGAGGTCGTGCGCCAGGACGATCGCCTCGGTCAGGTCCTCGTTCAGCCGCAGGGCCCGGGAAATGGATCGCGCGATCTGCGACACTTCGATCGTGTGGGTCAGGCGGGTCCGGTAATGGTCGCCCTCGTGGTTGACGAAGACCTGGGTCTTGTATTCGAGACGCCGAAAGGCGGCGGTGTGGATGACGCGGTCGCGGTCGCGCTGGAAGGCCGGGCGGAACGGATCCTCCGGCTCGGCGTGCTTGCGGCCCTTCGACTCGCCGCTTCTGATGGCGTACGGGGCAAGCCGGGCCGCTTCCTGGCGCTCGAACTCCTCCCGGTCAAGCATGGGCCTTGACGACGACCCGGTTCTTTCCGGAACTCTTCGCCAGGTAGGCGGCCTCGTCCGCGACCCCGACCATCCGGTCCTCCGAAACCGCCCCCTCCTCCACGGAACTGATCCCGACGCTCACGGTCAGGCGCACCCCCCCCGCCCCGACCGGGTCGAAGTCGCACCGGGCGATCTCCGTCTTGATCCTTTCCGCCACCATGAGCGCTCCTCCCGGCGTCGACTCGGGGAGAATGACGCCGAACTCCTCCCCCCCGTAGCGCGCAACGATGTCCGTCGTGCGCGCGCAGCCCTGCAGGAGGCCCGCGATCCTTTTCAGGGCCAGGTCTCCCGCGAGATGCCCGTACCCATCATTGTATTTCTTGAAATCGTCCACGTCGATCATAAGAAGAGACACCGTGTGCCGGTAGCGCCGGGCGCGCTCCAGCTCCCGCCGGAGGGCATTGAAGAACTCCTTGTGATTGACGAGCCCGGTCAGCCCGTCCGTCATCGACATCCGCCGGGCGTTCTCGTACAGCTCCACGATCTCGAGGGCGAGCGACGCCTCGTCGGCGAGCATCGTGACCGACCGCATCGTCTCCGGGGTGAACGGACGCGAATCGCTCCGCCCGCGCACGACGAGAACCCCCGAGACCGCGAACATCGCGCAACGCGTGCACTCCTTCCTCTTCTCGCTCCTGGACACGGCCGTGCCGGCGGCGCCGGCATGCGCCCAGCAGCTCACGCCGCCGTTCCCGAACGCCGCGCAATCGCGGCTCACGCGCCCTTTCGCCTCCGAGCACGTCATTCCGACTTTCCGCGAGACGGGAACGAGAAACGCGGGCCCCTCGCCCAGGACGAGGCGATCCTCGAAACGGTGAGGATGCTCCCGCACGGATGAGATGAGAAGCGCGCTCCCGTCCCACTGCGTCCGCCCGATCAGGGAGCCCTCGTCCCAGGACGGCACCCGCACGCGGGACCGTCCGTCGATTTCGCCCTCGGCGCGGAAGACGATGTCGCCGTCGGCGCCCCGGAGCCCCAGGATCGCCCCGCGGAACCCGAACCCGTCCCTGACCCCCTCGATCAGCGTTTCGTAGACTTCATCGGACCGGAGGGACTGGAGCATCTTCTTCGTGAACCTGTGGTGGGTCGCGAGGTCGTTGTGGGCCTCGGTCAGCTCGGCGATCCGCATCTCCTGCAGCCGGCGGACGTCCAGGACGGCGCGCCTGGCTTCGGTTTCGGACGATTCCATGGCGTGGACAACCGCCCGCGAGACCGCGACGAGGTCCGACCACGCCGGCGGCGAATCCGCCCCTCCCCGCTCGGCGAGCGACCGCGACAGCGCCAGGAGGGCATCTTCCACATTACGAACATAGATACTGAATATAAAAACGAAAATGCCACAGAGCAGGACAGCGGAGGCAGCCATTGCGCGGAAGAGAGTCGACGGCCCCGGTGCGGAAACGGTCCCGCCGGCCTGGACCGTGCCGCTTTCTGTCGGCCACAACGTGATGATAAATAAGCCGATTCCGGCGCAAATCAGGATGGCGCCGGCGAGCCGCGCCCCCTGGCTTCGTCCGCGGAAGATGCGCAGGGTCAGCTGGTTTTCCCCCCTCCGGAGTTCGTCACTATACTTTTCGAAAAATCTCTCGAAAAGTTTACGGTTCCGCCGTGTGAATGCCGGGCGGCCCCCGTCGATGCGCGGGCTCGTCGTCGAAAAAAGGACTTTATTCCATCCACCGATTTCCGTAGCATCCAACTTGTGGGCGTCATCCTTTTTCGCCCAGTGAGAGGAGTTCGCGCCGATGACCCGCCCGGCCGCAGTCGCCTCACTCGCCTTGGCATTAACCCTGCTCGCCGCTCCGGCCTATTCCCTTTGCGTCGAAGTGGGCAAACCGCTTCCCGATGTTTCGATCCCCTCGCTCGACGGAGGGAAAGTGGCGCTTTCATCCTTCAGGGGGAAGATCGTGCTGCTCGCCTTCTGGGCCTCCTGGTGCCCGCGATGCGAGGAGGAACTGACGTTTCTCGAGGGGATCTACAAGACAAGCCCCGACATCGTCGTGGTGGCGATCAACCAGGAGAGCCAGAACGTCTCGAAGGCCCACGTCGACCGGATCAGGGACACGCTCAAGGACTGGAAGATCCAGTTCCCGGTGCTGCTCGACAAGGATCTCGACGCCTGGAACAAGTTCTGCATGAATGCCCTGCCGACCAGCATCATCCTCGACAAGAAGGGCGTTGTCCGGTACGCGGAAGCCAATTACTACTGGGCTTCGCAGGACAAGTTCGCCGAAGTCATCCAGGACATCCGGCTCGGCAGGTAGATTGACGCCCTCCCCTTCCCGCATCGCGGCCGCGGCGGTTCTCCTGCTCGTCTGGCCGGCCGCAGCTCGCTCCGCCGAATTTGCGGCCGGCGGCGCCGCGCCGGCGCTGCGCACCCTCATCCAGCCCGGCGAAACGGCTCCCGCGTTCACGCTGGACGATATCGACGGCCGGACGGTGGCCGTCAGCCCGGGCGGGGGAAAGCCGTCCCTCGTCGTCTTCTTCTCCGCGTTCTGTCCGCTGTGCCGCGAGCTGGCCCCGTCGGTCGCCGGGGTCGCCGCGCGCAGCGAAGGGAAGGTCGTGGTCATCGGCGTGAATCTCGACGGCAAGCGATTCGCGGGGCCCGTTCGGTCGTTCGTCGCCGCGCACGGCTTCCGGTTCCCCGTGCTCCTCGACGAGATCCGCGACGACCTGTTCGTCGCGTCGGACCGCTACGGGGTCGACAAGACTCCCACCGCCGTGCTCGTCGACGGCCGCGGCCGCGTGGCCGGGTCGTTCGCGGCCGAAAGGATGCGCGATCTCTTGAAGGATTTCGACCGGCTCGTCGACGGCGTGCCGCGGAACTAGAAAAGGGACACCGCGTAGCGGAAAAGCCGGCGTGCGGTGACTTCGGCGCCGGCAAACCACGTCCCGTAGGCCGCCCCCGCCCCCCGCCATCCGGCGGAAACCCCGGGCGCCATCAGGCACGGCACCCACAGCAAGAGGACCAGGAGGACGACGCCCGCAGAGAAGAGGCGGCCGCTCCTTTTGACGTCGGGCTGGCCCGAGACGAACCCTTCCGCGGAAAAAAGGACGTGCATCGCGAAGAGAAAGGACGCGAGCGCCAGGTAGACGTCGGGCACCCAGGGAGACGCCTTGCGCAACGCCACGGCCGCCCCGAAGGCAGCGAGGCTGTAGAGGGGCAGCATGTAGGGGGCCAGGTCGATCACGACGTTCGTGCCGTCCATCACGACCTTGCCGCCGTCGCGCGACGAGATGTGGAACTGGTGGATGCGCCTGAAGAAGAGTTTCGCGACGACAAGATGGGCGAATTCGTGGGCCCACAGGTACATTCGTTCGGGCTTGCGCACGAGAAAGTGCATGAGACAGTAGGCGCCGCTCCCCCCCAGGACGATCCACCCCTCGTCCCGCGACGCCAGCGCCGCGGCCGTCCCCGGAAAGTTGTAGAGGAGCATCCCGTCGGCCAACAGAACAGGTAACCCAGCGATAGAAAACAGGAAAATCCTCAACGTCCCGCCCCGCGCCCCGGAGAGCGAGCGAGTCCCGGTATGAAAATAGAATGATGGATCATTTTTTTAAAAAACCGGTTTACACATCCATAACCGTGTGCTATTTTTGTCCGCGAAGATCGCAGCCCCACACGGCGCGCAAAGGCCAGGCATCGTGAGCGAACCGGAAGCCCTTCCCAATATCCTCAAGACGCGCGATCTCGCCCTGCTCCTCGACATGAGCCCCGACGCGGTCAACGACCTCGCCCGCAAGGGCATCCTCAAGGGGTACAAGAGCGGCAACCAGTGGCGTTTTCGCCGCAAGGACGTGGAGAGATACCTGCTCAAGGAGCCGAAGAAACTCGCTCCCCCGGGGTGACTTGAAGGCCCGGCCAAAGATTCAGGCGCCACAAATCAACCATGCCGCGCAGTTTAACCGTAAACGGGGAGCTGGCGCAAAAGAAAAATCCCCGCAAGACCCGGGATGGCGCAGGCGCGGCCTGAACGCGCCACGGTCTCTCCCCTCCTCCCCCACCCGGCCTCAGAGCGCCCGGATAGGCATGACGATCATGGGAAGTCCGTCGAACACGAGTCGCTTCTGGGCGATGAAGGCGGTCTGGTTGTGGAGGAAGCGGTCGGTGAGGCGCTCCTCCTTGAAGACGAGTTGTCCGGCGAAGAACATGACGTTGGAGAAGTCCGTCGCCAGCTCCCGGGCCAGGTGGTCGATGACCTGGACGACGTCGGTTCCCACTTGCATGCGGGCCTCGGCATAGTAGCCGTGCCCCTTGGCGAACTCGACGTAGTTCTTCATCTGGTCATCGAGGTCCTGCCGGAGGTTGACCACTTCCTCGGCTCCCTTGAAGCGGCTGGAGTCCAGGATTCCGGCAGAGAGGAAGACGAAGTTGCGGAACGTCCCGGGGAAGGAGCGTATGACGGAGAAGAAGACGTGCATCCCCATGCCGTTGTATCCCGAAACCATGATGGCCGCCGTGGGAGCGCTCCTGCGCAAAACCGGCTCCTGGTGGGCCGTCGACGTCGCCGGCGGCAGCATCGTCAGCAGGTCGTCCAGCCGCCTGAGCTTTTCCTGGACCGTCCCGTAGTGCCTCTTGATGAGGAACGAAAGGACGATGAACGACCCGGTGATGATGACCGTGATCCAGCCCCCTTCCGGAAACTTGATCACCACAGTCACGACCAGGATCGCGGCGGTGAGCAGGAAGCCGACGCCGTTCATCACGAGCCTGGGCAGCCATCCCGTCTCCTTTTCCCGGTCCTTCCACCAATGGACGCACATGCCGAACTGGGACAGGCTGAACGTCAGGAAGACGTTGATCGAGTACATGACCACCAGGTAGCGGACCGAGCCGCCGGTGATGTAGAGCATCAGGAAGGCCATCGCCCCCATGAAGTAGACCCCGTACTTGCGCACCAGCCGCTCGGAGAGGTGGGCGAACCGGCGGGGAACGTAGGAGTCGATCGCCATGTTCGACAGGACCTGGGGGCCGTCGATGAACCCCGTCTGCGCCGCCACGAAAAGAAGCGCCGCCTCCGAGACGAGCACGACGGCAAGCGTCACCGAAGCGGTCTGGCCTGGCCACAGATCCGTGAGCAGGCGCTCGAACAGCACGGCGTTGAGCGTCTTCCCGGAAACGGGCGATATACCGTTGAGAAGGTATCCGAGCGTGAGTCCCCCGGCGATGAAGGACAGGGAGAGCGCCATGTACAGCATCGCCTTCCTGGCCGTATGGATCCGGGGCTCCCGCAGGGTCTGCACGGAGTTGGACACCGCTTCGATCCCCGTGTATGTCCCGGCGCCCATCGAGTAGGCGCGCAGCAGGAGCGCGGCCACGCCCAGCCATCCCATCTCCGTGACCGCGGCCGACAGATCCGTGGACACCTGGGCCGAAACCCGGGGGAGATCCGGCACGTGCCGCAGGACCGCATAGAGAACGAGCAGGAAGTGGCTTACGATGAACGCGATGAAGATGGGCGTGAGGGCCATGACCGATTCCTTGACCCCGCGCAGGTTCAGCCAGATGAGAAGGATGAGGACGACCGCGACGGACTCGAACTTGTGCGTCGCCCAGGCCGGGGGCAGGAAGCTGAAGAGAGCATCGGCCCCGGCGGCCACCGAGATCGTCACGGTCAGGACGTAGTCGATGACCAGGGCCGAGCCCGACACCACGCCGACGCGCTCTCCGAGCAGCTTGGAGGCGACGTTGTACCCTCCGCCTCCCGTGGGGAACGCCTTGATGATCTGGGAATAGCTCCCCGAGACGATGAAGATCGTCAGGACCATGGCGATCGAGATGAAAATCGCCAGGACCGCGTGATTCCCGAGAGCCAGGAATGTTTCTTCCGGTCCATATGCCGAAGAGGATATTCCGTCGGCGCCCAAGCCAACCCACGCGAAAAAGGCGATCAGGGAGACGTGCCGAAACACCTGCGGATCGAATATATCCCTGGGAGCGCCGAACAGGAACCGCCTGGCCCGGTCGTAGAGGGATTTCTCCTCCGCCATATCGATCCCCTTGTCCAACGTCACCGGCCGGGCCGACGGCCAATGGGGCCCGTTCCTTCGGAATCGGGCTAGTCGGGAATTCTACGCCCGCCCTCCCCCGGGAGTCAACATCCGGATGGACAGGCTGGATGGACAAGCGCAAGCGAACGTCGCGTCTGTTGCTGGGGATGACGCCGGGAACCAAGAAGATAATCGAAACAAAAACATCACATTAACTCCACTACCTACTTAATTTTAATGGCGCCCCCGGGGTGACTCGAACACCCGGCCAAAGGTTTAGGAAACCTCTGCTCTGTCCGCCTGAGCTACGGGGGCGCGTTTCCCCGTCCGTCTTGCTCGCTACTCGCTGAACTTCAGCAGGGCGAACACCTTCTGCCCCTTCAACCTGTCCCTGCCCCGCAGTTCCGAGAGCTCCGCCAGAAACGAACACTCCACTATATCCGCGCCGAGCTTTTTCAGCAATCCCGTGACCGCGGCCACGGTGCCCCCCGTCGCCAGGATGTCGTCCGCCACCACGACGCCCATTCCCGGACGGATCGCATCCGCGTGGATCTCCAGCCGGTCCTTCCCGTATTCGAGGTCGTACGCCGCCGAGACCGTCTTGGACGGGAGCTTCCCCGCCTTTCGGACGAGGATCACGCCCACGCCGAGCCGGTAGGCCAGCGCGGCCACCATCACGAATCCCCTCGCCTCGATCCCGACCACCGCGTCCACGCCGCGCCCGAGGTACCGGTGCGCCATCAGGTCGATGGCCCGCTGGTACGACGTCGGATCGGCCAGAAGCGTCGTGATGTCCTTGAACTGGATCCCTTTCTTCGGGAAGTCCGGGATGTTGCGGATGCTTTTCTTGAGCGTCTTCATCGCGTCGCGTCGTCCCCCCGCAAATGGATTTCCGGGTCGAGCGCCTCGTCCTCCAGGCGAATCTCGAAATGGAGGTGGCTGGTCGTGGCGTTCCCCGTCCGGCCGACCGTCCCGATCACCTGGCCGGCGGCAACGGCATCGCCCGATTCTACACGAAACTCATCGAGATGTCCGTAGAGCGTGGTGATCCCTTCCCCGTGGTCGAGGACGATCACGTTGCCGTACCCCCGCAGCCGGTTCCCGGCGTAGAGGACGAGTCCGAATTCGGAGGCGCGCACCTCGGATCCGTCGGGCGCCAGGATATCCAGGCCGCGGTGGAACCCGCTCTTCCGCTGACGGAAGGACGACCCGACCTTTCCACGGACAGGCAGGAGAAATGTCCGCCGCGCGACGGGAGAGAGCTGTTCCCTGAGGTCGCCGGGCGGGGGGACGACCGGTCGAGTCCCCGTCGCCCCGGGAACCCAGACCCAGTGTCCAGGGCGGACGAGGCTCGGGTCCGCGATCCCGTTCGCGTCGAGGAGGTCGATCAACGGGACGTCGTACGCCTCCGCGATGCGGTACGCCGACTGGCCCGGCTCAACACGGTGATAGACCCCGATGGCCGGGGAACAGCCCGCCAGCGCCAGGGCCGCGGCCAGGAGCGCCGGGGCGGCGCGTCGCAGCCGCACGGTCAGTCCGCGAATCCCCATTGTCCCAGGAGCGGCACGAACCGGCAGCCCCCCATCATCTCTTTCCGCAGTCTGCCGGACTTCTTCCTCACGACGCAGAGATCCTGTTCCCACCGCCCGCCGATGGGAATCACCATGACGCCCTCCTCCACGAGCTGATCGAAGAGCGGACCCGGTACATCGGGCGAGGCGGCGGTCACGATGACGCGGTCGAACGGAGCGTCTTCCGGGGATCCCAGCGTTCCGTCGCCCACCCGGAAGGAGACGTTCACCGCTCGGAGCTCTCCCAGGAGTTCCTTTGCGCGAGCCGCGAGGGCAGGCACCCGTTCCACGGTCACGACCTCGCGGGAGAGTCGGCACAGGATCGCGGTCTGGTAGCCGGACCCGGTCCCGATCTCCAGCACCTTCTCCGTCCCCGACAGTTCCAGAAGCTGGGTCATTTCCGCGACGATGAACGGCTGGGAGATCGTCTGCCCCTCCCCGATGGGCAGGGGCGCGTCGCCGTATGCCTGGTGCACAAGCGACGGAGGCACGAACCGGTGTCGGGGGATGTCGCGCATCGCCGCCAGGAGCCGTTCGTCGCGGATCCCCCGCGGCTCAAGCTGCTCCGAAACCATCCGGAGCCGGTCCCGCGCGAGGGAGTCCTCCGCCTTCAACGGATCCCTTTCACCATTTCCAGCGGCGGAGCTTGCGCATCGACGGGTAGTTCGTCAGGTCGAGATGGATGGGCGTCACGGAGATCAGCCCCTGCTCGACGGCCTCGAGGTCGGAGCCCGGAATATCCTGCCGGTTCTGCGCGTCGCCGCCGATCCAGTAATATTTCCGGCCACGCGGGTCCCTCTTCTGGACGATGGCGTCGCCGTAGATGCGCTTCCCCTGCCGCGTCACCTTGACGCCGCGCACCTCGTCTTCCGCCGCGTTCGGAACATTGATGTTGAGGAGGGTGTCATCGGGAAGGCCGTGGCGCAGGATCCGCCGGGCCACGCGCGCGGCGAACGCCGCCGCCACGCCGAACCGGAAATTGTTCCGGGACGCGAGGGAGACGGCGATCGACGGGATGCCGAGGATCGTGCCCTCCATCGCGGCGGAAACGGTCCCCGAGTACGTGATGTCGTCCCCCATGTTGGCGCCCTTGTTGATCCCGGAGGCGAGCAGCGCGATCCTCTTGTTCCGGAGGATCCCGTTGACCGCGAGGTTGACGCAGTCGGTCGGGGTCCCGTCGACCGCGTAGACCCGGTGAGCGACCTTTTCGACCCGCAGCGGCGACGTGAGCGTCAGGGAGTGCCCGGCGGCGCTCCGCTCCCGGTCCGGCGCCACGACCCACACCGTTCCCACGGCGCGCAGCGATTCGGCGAGGGCAGCGATCCCTTCGGAACGGACGCCGTCGTCGTTGGAAACGAGGATTATGGGAGGAGTCTTCGTCAAGGCCCGCGGCGTTTACGGAAGAAGATGAAAATGGTCGGGGCGACTGGACTTGAACCAGCGACCCCTTGCACCCCATGCAAGTGCGCTACCAGGCTGCGCTACGCCCCGACCCACGAACGACCATGATACCGGCCGTCCGTCCCGTTGTCACGCCAAATGTCGCCGGGCGGCCGCCTCCGGGTCCGTTACGCGCGGCCGAAGTCGTCCTCGAGCCGCTCGATGTCGTCCTCGCCGACGTAGTCGCCTCGCTGGGCTTCGACGATGACCAGGTCCTCGCGCCCGACCGACTCGACCCGGTGCACGGCCCCCCGGGGGATATCCACCGATTCGCCGGCCGAGAGGCGGATCGTCTCGGCGTCCCGCGTCA
>JBLNEU010000382.1:0-8719 GCA_050263015.1 Deltaproteobacteria bacterium
TCCTTCCGTTGATGCTCGCCGCGGCCTGGTTCGGGCTCCGCGGCGCCGTCGTCGCGACCCTGATGGTCACCGGGATCGCGGTCTGGCTGATCATCCGGAGCCGGGTCGCGCCCGGACTGCAGATCGAGCGGATGGGCGAGGTGGGAGTCTTCTGGCTCGTCGCGGCGCTGGCGGCCAACTTCTTCGAGCAGCAGAAAAAGCACCTGGACGACCTCGAGTCGGCCAACGACAACACGCTCTTCGTCCTCGCCTCCGCGCTCGACGTGCGCGAGGAGAACACCGGCAGCCACTCGCGCCGCGTGGCGGGTTACGCCATCCGGCTGGCGCAGGAGATGGGAATCGACGACCGGGACTCCCTCGACGTGATCTGGAAGGGGGCGCTCCTCCACGACCTGGGCAAGATCGGCATCCCCGACAGCATTCTTCTGAAGCCGGGGCCGCTCGACGACGAGGAATGGAAGCTGATGCGGCGTCACACGGAGGTCGGGTTCGAGATGCTCACCGGCGTGCGGTTCCTCCAGGAGCCCGCCGAGATCGTTCTCTATCACCACGAGTGGCACGACGGGCGGGGATATCCCAGGGGGCTCAAGGGGAACGAGATCCCCCTGGGCGCCCGGCTGTTCGCGGTGATCGACGTCTTCGACGCGGTCACGACGGCCCGGCCTTACCGGACCCCCGAGTCCCACGCCGGAGCAAGCGCCATCCTGCGTCAGAAGGGGGGCACCCACCTCGACCCGGAAATAGTGCAATGCTTCGAACGGGTGCCATATTCCGAGTGGGAGGGGATCGCGACCGGCCGCCGCGAGATCGTGCCGCCCAAGGCGAGGATGTGAAGGACCCGGAAGAACGGTCAGGCACGGAACCTCACCGGATCCCGATCGGGGATTCGATCGACCTCCACACGTTTGCGCCGAAGGATGCGGTGTCGGTCGTCGCGGACTACCTGGAGGAGGCGGTCCGGCGCGGGTTCTCCGAGGTCCGGATCATCCACGGCCGGGGAACCGGCGTCCAACGGCAGGCGGTCCGGGCCGTGCTCTCCCGCCACCCTCTCGTGGTCGCTTTCGCCGACGCCCCGCCCGAAGCGGGCGGGTGGGGCGCCACGGTCGTCCGGCTGCGCCGCCCCGGGAACGCTACTTCCGGCAGGTGATCTCGATCCGGTCGACGCTCCTGACGACCAAGCGGTCCTTCTTCACGATCTCTTCCGTTCCGAGCGATTTCCGGACGACGGACAGCGCGGCGGCGTGGAGCGGCGTCTCCGCCTTGTCGGGAAGCCGGTACGAGATCCAGAGGCCGTCCTTCTTGGACTCGACGAGCCCCGCCTCGTAGAGCGTCTTCAGATGGTGCGACACGTTGGGCTGCGATCCCTTGATGACGTACTGGATCTCGCACACGCACAACGGCCGGGCCTCGAGCATCTTGAGGATCCGCAGGCGCGTCTCGTCGGAGAGCGCCTTGAACAGCTTGGCTGGTTTTTTCAAATGAGTCTCCCCCCCCCCGGGTAATATTATAAAGTAATCTGTGGGGCGTCGTGCGGTCAAGCGGAGCGTTCGGGCGTGTATGCCCGCCGCGGCGCCGGGTAAACAGGGGGGACGCGGATGCCCGAGAGGGGCGATCGGCCGGAGCGGCCCAGGAAGATCCTCTTCCTGTGCACGGGCAACGCCTGCCGCAGCCAGATGGCGGAGGGGTGGGTCCGGGCGCTCAAAGGCGACGAGCTGGAGGCGTTCTCCGCCGGCGTGGCCCCCTGCTACGTCCACCCGCTGGCCATCCGCGTGATGCGGGAGGCGGGGGTCGACATCTCGGGCCAGTATTCCAAGCACGTGGACGATCTCGACGGGATCGCCTTCGACTTCATCGTGACCCTTTGCGACTATGCCGACTCGGAGTGCCCGGCCCGTCCCGGCCACGGGAAGCGGATCCACCGGCCGTTCGAGGACCCGGTCCACGCGACGGGGACCGCGAGCGAGGTGCTCGCCAAGTTCCGGTCCGTCCGCAACCAGATACGCGAGTTCGTGAAATGGATGCCCCGGAACCTGGAGGCCGCACCACCGGACGCGCCGGACAAGGAGTGACGAGGGAGGCAACGGGCGTGGAAGGCGTCGACATCATCCTGACGATGGGGGAAGACCTCCAGCGGGCCCTCAAAAAACCCGCCGGGGAGAGGCGGTGGGCGATGCTCATCGACCTTCGCAAATGCGTGGGCTGCCACGCGTGCACCGCCGGCTGCGTGGCGGAGAACGTCTCCCCGCCGGGGATCGTCTACCGCCCGGTCTTCGAGGAGGAGCACGGGACGTTCCCGAAGGTGACGCGGACGTTCATCCCCAGGCCGTGCATGCATTGCGACCGCCCCCCTTGCGTCGGCGTCTGCCCGAAGGAGGGAAAGGCGACGTTCAAGAGCAAGGAGGGGCTTTCCGCCGGCATGGTCCTCATCGACTACGCCGAGTGCATCCAGTGCGACAAGTGCATCCGCGTCTGCCCCTACAAGGCGCGCAGAAGGGACGAGGGGAGGTATCACTCGGCCCGGGCGCCCTTCGTCCCGGCGTACGAGAAGCGGCCCCACGCGGAGTACGGCAGGACGTGGACGCGGGAGCCGCAGAGCATCCCCAAAGGGACCGCGAGGAAGTGCACTTTCTGCCTCCACCGCCTGTCGGCCGGGATGCTACCGATGTGCGTGACCACGTGCAACGGGCGGGCGACCCATTTCGGCGACCTCTCCGATCCGGACAGTCTGATCGCGAAAGTCAGGAAGGCGGCGGCGGGAACGACGATCCGGAAAGTGACCGACGCGGACCCGGCGCGGGGCAAGGTGATCTTCGGCGGCTCGATGACCGAGCCGCGGGTCTATTACATCCTCTGACGGGAAGGGGGCATCCGGCGATGGGCGGACTGAGGCGCGCTGGCGCGGCCCGCGCCCGCGGGAAGGCGCGGGGCGGGGAGATCAGCCGGAGAAATTTCCTCAAAGGTTCCGCGGCCGTCCTCGGCGGCGCGATGCTCGCCTCCCACGCCGCGCGCGCCCTGGAGCTCATCCGGCGCGCCGAGGCGGGAATCCTCTCTCCGGAGGAAGCGTACGCGCTCTCCCGGCCGGAGAACATCCTGTACACCTCCTGCCTCCAGTGCAACACCGGGTGCGGGATCAAGGTGAAGCTCCACGAAGGGCTGGCGGTCAAGATCGACGGGAGCCCCTACAGCCCGTTCACGCTGGTGCCGAGCATCCCGATGAGCGCGCCGCCCCGCGACGCGGCCGCGATCGACGCGGCGATCTGCCCGAAGGGGCAGTCGGGGGTGCAGACCGTCTACGATCCGTACCGGATCACGAAGGTGCTCAAGCGCGCGGGGAAGCGGGGCGAGGGGAAGTGGACGACCATCCCGTTCGACCGGGCGGTCGACGAGATCGTCGCCGGGGGAAAGCTGTTCAGCCACGTGCCGGGCGAGGAGAACCGGATCGTCCCGGGGCTTAAGGAAAGTTACGCGCTGAAAGACCCCGGGGTCGCCGCGGCGATGGCCGCGGACGCGAAAGCGATCCGGGGAGCAAAGGACAGGAAGGCGGCGGTGGCGGCGTTCAAGGAAAAGCACGCGGCGCACCTCGATCTTCTCATCGATCCGGACCACCCGGACCTGGGTCCAAGAAACAACCAGCTCGTCTACCTGTGGGGGCGAAAGAAAGGCGGCCGTGCCGATTTCGCGTCCCGCTTCTTCGGCGACGGCTTCGGGACGGTGAACACGCACGGCCATACGACGGTCTGCCAGGGATCGCTCTACTTCACCTGCAAGGCGATGAGCGAGCAGTACCGCAACGGCGCCTTCGACGGGGGGAAGAAGTTCTACTGGCAGGGAGACATCGAGAACGCCGAGTACATCCTGTTCTCGGGTGCGAACCTGTTCGACGCCAACTACGGTCCCCCCAACCGGGCGGCGCGCATCACCCGGAACCTCGTCGAGGGGAAGACGAAGATCACGGTTGCCGACCCGCGGTTCTCCAAGCTTGCCGCCAAGGCGAACTGGTACCTGCCCGTGAAGCCCGGGGAGGACGGGGCGCTCTTCCAGGCGATCATCCGCTGGATCGTCGACAACGGGAAACACGACGCCCGGTACCTCGCGTGCGCCAACCGCGCGGCGGCGCGGGCCGCCGGCGAGCCGACGTGGACCAACGCCGTCCTGCTCGTGAAGATCGGGCCAGACGGGACCCCGGGCCGGTTCCTGCGGGCCTCCGAGATCGGGCTTGTGCGCGGGCCGACGGGGAACGGCGCGGCGCGTCCCGGGGATCTCCTCGTCGCGATGCGGGACGGCCGCCCCGTGCCGGTGGACCCGAACGACGACGCGACGCCCGAGACGGGCGACCTTCTGGTCGATACGGAGATCTCCGGGATCCGCGTGAAAAGCGCGCTGGCGATCGTGGCCGGGGCGGCGCGCGCGAGAACGATGGAGGAGTGGTCGCGCCTGTGCGGGATCCCGGTCAGGGACATCGAGGAGACGGCGGAGCGGCTCGTGTCGCACGGCAAGCGCGCGGTCGTCGACGTTCACCGGGGGGTGTCCCAGCACACCAACGGCTTCTACAACGTGACCTCCGCGATGACGGTCAACCTGCTCCTGGGCAACTTCGACTGGAAGGGAGGGATGATCGCGGCGTCCGTCTACAACCCGCTCGGCGGCGGGGACGGGCAGCCGTTCGACCTCGCCCGGATGAACCCGGGCAGGACGGCGCGGTTCGGGATCAGCGTCATCCGGCACGACATCCGGTACGAGGATTCGACGCTTTTCGCGGGATATCCCGCCCGGCGGAACTGGTGGCCCCTCTCCTCGGACGTCTACGAGGAGGTCATCCCCTCGATCGGGGACGCCTACCCGTACGGCGCCAAGGCGCTCTTCACGTACATGGGGGCGCCCGCCTACTCGCTTCCGGCAGGGCACAAGACGATCGGGATCCTCTCCGACACGGCGAAGGTCCCGCTCTACTTCTGCAGCGACATCCTGGTCGGGGAGACGTCGGCCTACGCGGACTACATCTTCCCCGACCTGTCGTACCTCGAGCGGTGGGAGATGCAGGGATCCCACCCGAACATGCCGGCCAGGGTCCAGCCGATCCGGCAGCCGGTGATCGCCCCGATCCCCGACCCCGTCACCGTCTTCGGCGAGGAGATGCCGTGCTCCTACGAGGCGCTCCTCCTCGCCCTCGCGGAGCGGCTCGGGATCCCGGGCTTCGGGAAGGACGCCTTCGGGCCGGGGCAGGACCTCGTGCGTCCCGACGATTTCTACATCCGGATGGTCGCCAACGTCGCCACGGACGGCAGTCCGGTTCCCGACGCCGGGGACGACGAGGTCGCGCTCTTCCTCGAATCGCGCAGGCACCTGCCGCGGACCGTCTTCGATCCGGCGCGGTGGGAGAGGATCGCCGGATCGAACTGGCGCAAGGTCGTGTATCTCCTGAACCGCGGGGGGAGGCACCAGGACTACAAGGACGCGTACAAGGGCGATCTCGCCGCCAACCGGTACAAGGCGCTCATCAACATGTACCAGGAGAAGACGGCCGGAACGCGGAACGCGTTCACGGGGATGCCGAACCCGGGATACGCCACGTACATCCCGGTGTGCGACGCGCTCGGGAAGACCCCGGAGGCGGCCGGGCTTTCGGCGGGATACCCGCTGCGCCTCGTCACCCAGAAGGACGTCACGCAGACCAAGTCCCGGACGATCACGAACTACTGGCTCCTCGCGATCCAGCCCGAGAACGCGGTCCTCGTCAATCCGAAGGACGCGGAGCGGATCGGGATCCGGAGCGGAGACACGGTGAGGATCGTTTCCGCCACCAACCCGACGGGGACGTGGGACCTCGGCAACGGCCGCAAAAAAGAGATGCGGGCCCGGGTCAAGGTGACCGAGACGATCCGCCCCGGGGTCGTGACCTTCTCCATCGGCCACGGCCATTGGGCGGGCGGCGCGGCCGACATCGTCATCGACGGCGCGGTGATCAAGGGCGACCCGCGGCGGGCCACGGGGTTCAACGCGAACGCGGCGATGTGGACCGACCCGCACCTGGGCAACACCTGCCTCGTCGATCCCGTCGGCGGCAGCGCCTCGTTCTACGACACCACCGTCGACCTCGTCAAGGTCTAAGAAAAGTACGGGGACGTTGCTGAACTTTTGCGGCCGCGGCCCCGCGCCGGCCGGTCAGACGCTCAGCACCTTGTCCGCATCGCGCATCGCGGCGAGGATGTCGGGCATGCCCTTGACGGCGCCCACCGCGACCCGGTCCAGCAGCCCGAAATACTCGAGGCAGGTGCGGCACAGGATGAGTTCCGTCCCGCGCTCGGCAAGGTGCCGCAGCGGCTCGACGATCGGCGAGCCGGCGCAGGCGAGCCTGACGCCTTCGCCGTAGAACAGCAGCCGGGCGGGCGGATCCGTCTCCCGCGCCAGAAGGCCGGCGAAGTTCGCCGCCAGCAGTCGCCCGAGGTCGCCGGGGGCGTCGCCGAGCCCGTTCCGCGTGAACAAGATCACCGTCCCACGGTCCATGAGGTCGAATCCTCCTTCGACGTCGAGGGTTGCGGGCGTTCCCGGGGGGGCCTCCCCCGGGGCGGAGCGCTTCCCGCCCGGGGGCGCGGCGGGCCGCGGGCGCCGAAGCCGCCACGCGACCCTCCTCCTCTCCGGCAGCGCCGCCGCGAGGATTATAGCAGCGGGGAAGGCGCGCCGCACTTGCCGCGGGGCGGCGATCCTTCCCTTTCCCCGCGGCCCCCTCTATAATTGAACCGTTCCAGGGCGATGGAGTTCGCCCTGACCCGCGCGGCGAGCGCGGGTCGAACCGCCCCCGGGGCTGATGACTCCTGACCGTGGAGGTCGATATCCACGACGGGAGCCCGCCATGACCGACCTCAACACCTGCCTCGAACGGCTGGAGCGGATCTGCTCGGAGTTCCGGATCGACTCCGTGCGGCCGCGGATCGAAGCCGTCGCAGACGCCCTGCGCGACCACGGCGTGGTGGATGTCGCCGTCCTCGGGGCGTTCAAGGCCGGAAAGAGCTCGTTCCTGAACGCCCTCATCGGCCGCGACGTGATGCCGGTGGACGTCCTCCCGGCGACCGCCGTCGTCACCCGGGTGGTCCGCGGCCCCGCGGACCGCGTCGTCGTCCGCCGCCTCTCGGGCGCGGTCGAGGAGGTGTCCGCGGACCGGCTGGCCGATTTCGTCACCGAGCAACGCAACCCCGAAAACGGGAAAGGGGTGGCGCTGGTGGACGTGGAGCTCGCCTCCCTCGGCGCCTACGAGGGCGTCCGGTTCGTCGACACCCCTGGCCTCGGCAGCGCCTTCGTCCACAACACGAAAGCCGCCATGGAGTGGCTCCCGCGGGTCGGCGGCGCGCTGCTCGCGGTCAGCGTCAGCCATCCCCTCTCCGAGCAGGACGTCGCGCTGCTCCGGGACGTCTGCCGGCATACGCCGGAAGTCGCGGTCCTGCTCACGAAGGCGGACCTCGTCCCGGAAGAGCAGCGCGACGCCGTCGTCGAATTCCTTCATCGGCAGATCGTCCGCCACACCGGGCGCGAGCTGCCGATCCTCCCCTGTTCGGTTCTTCCCGGCTTCGAGGCGCTGCGAGACGGGGTCCGGGACCACCTCCTGCGCCGCATCGCCGCGCGGCGGGAGGAGGCGCGGGACGAGATCATCGCGCACAAGGTCCGCGGGCTCGCCGCCGATTGCCGGGAATACCTTCTCCTGGCGCGTGCGGCCGCCGACGCCGCCGGACGGGCCCGGGCCGAACTCACGGCGGTCCTGCGCCGGGAGGAGGGCGACGCCGGCGCCGTCGCCGCCGAGATCGGGCTGTACGTCCGGGATATGTCGTCCCGCGTCCGCACCGCTTCCGGCGAGCGGTTCCACGCGTACCACGGCGAGGTCGTTGCGCGGCTTCGGGCGGACCTCGAGAGGAAGATGCCGGGCTGGACCGGGAACCTCGCGCGGACGACCAGCGAATACCGCGAGTGGCTTGAATCGGCGATGGAGGAGGAGATGGCCCGGCTTTCCGGGCACGGAGAGGCGCACCTCGCCGGCTACCTCGTCAAGGCCCGGTCGAGTCTGCACCGCACGGTCCGGGCGTTCCAGGGGCGGCTTGCGAAGGATATCGAGAAGGCCCTCGGGGTCTCCTTCGCCGGGGCGCGTTTCGACGCCGCAGTCGTCGCGCCGGGTCGGCCCGACGTCAGCCTGGGGAAGACTTTCGACTCGAACGTGGACCTGCTCTGGTTCCTCGTCCCGATGACGCTGTTCCGCCCCGTCGTCCGGAGCCATTACCTGGGGCGGATCCCCTGGGAGGCCGAGAAGAACCTGTCGCGGCTGTCGGGGCAGTGGGCCGACGCCGTCAACGCGTCGATCGACGCCATTGCCCGGCAGTCGGTCGATTTCGTCCGGGACGAGATCGCCACTGTCGCGCGGCTGGTGTCGGAAGCCGGCGACCGGCGGGCGGAGATCGCCGCCTCCCTCGGGGCGCTCGCGGAGCTGGAAGTCGTCCTGGCCCGAAACTGAAGGATGGCCCGCCGGGCCGCCCGCGCCAGGCGCAAAGCTCAGGAACGTCCCCAAGCTTTGCGCAAAGTCGGGGGACGTTGTTGAACTTTTCGCAAAGTTCAGGGACGTCCCTGAACTTTGCGCGCCGGCCCTTCCCGCGGGCGGTGTGGTATGATTCTTCAATATTTTCGGACACGGGAGGACGGATGGCGTTCCGGGACCTGCGGGAGTTCCTCGCGGCCGTCG
>JBLNEU010000383.1:0-2727 GCA_050263015.1 Deltaproteobacteria bacterium
CGGCCCGACTTGATGCACTGGGTGCACACCCGCACGTGCCGCACGGTCCCGTTCGAGACCGTCTTCACGCGCTGGATGTTGGGCATCCAGACCTTCTTCGTCCTGTTGTTGGCGTGGGACACGTTATGCCCGAAATTGGGCCCCTTGCCGCAGATCGCGCACTTGGCCATGATGCCCTCCCGGAAATGAACCTTTAATTTCTAACATATCCGATGGAGAGAAGACAAGCCATAAAATCCGCCGCGACGCCGCTTGGCTGGCGCCTCGGGGGGGTTGCGGGAATCGTCCTGGCCGTCGTCCTTGCGGCAGGAGCGCTTCCCCACATCGTCGCCGGGGAGGCGGCGGCGCCTCCGGCCGCCGGGGCCGACGCGATCTTCGTCCTGACCGGGGGGGAGAACCGCATCGCGGAAGGATACCGCGCCTGGCGCGGCGGGAAGGGGAGGAATCTCGTCATTCTGGGCGCAGGCCGCGACGCGAGGCTCGATCAGCTTCTTCCGGCGCTGCCGTCCCTTCCGGCCGGCGACAGGGAACGCGTGCGGCTGGAAAGGTGGTCGCGGAACACCTTCGAGAACGCGGTCTCGGCGAAATCGTTCGCGATGGCATACGGGTACCGCAGCGTGATCCTCGTGACCTCCGACTACCACATGCCCCGCGCCCTCCGGGCGTTCCTGACCGTCCTTCCGCCGGAAGTCGCGGTGTCCGTCCTGCCCGTGCGGACGATGGGGAGGTGGGGGCCGACGTCCGCGCGGAAGATGAAGGTGTTTCTCGTCGAGGGCTGGAAATACTGGTGGTACCGCGTCTTCCTGCTGTGGGAATAAGGCCCGTGCGCGCTCAACCCCGGGATAAGGGACACGTGTTCGACGACTGACGCCGGGACGGTGCGCGCCTCCGGGGGGCTCGCCTTGCGCTCCGGGCCGCGCCGGCCCGGCCTCGCTCGAGCGTGCCCTGAGCCCATCTCCCAGTGCTTATGTTGCCTTTATCGCCTGCGAGATTCCTCGGTTCTCAGGAATGTTCGGCATCCGCCGGGCGCCGGATATGGATGACGGAGAGCCCATCCGGCGAAGCGCCCGCCGGGCCTGAGCAAGCGGCCCTCCGCTCAGGCGACCCCCCGTCGGCCTGCGCGCCGTCCGGGCGGCGGTGACCGCGCCGCCGTGGGGCGTCATGGCGCTGCGGAACGGGAGTCCCGCGGCAAACTCGTCGCGGTACCGACCGGGAACAGGGGTGCCGGGTCAGGCGTCGGGGTTGCGGTGGAAGAACTCCGGGATCTTCGGCTCGCCGCCGGCCAGCACGCGGCGTCCGTCGCGCGCGAGTCCGCCCTTGAAGAAGAGCCGGATCGCCATCGGGTAGATCCGGTGTTCCTGCTTGAGGATGCGCGCCGCCAGGGCGTCCTCGGTGTCGTCGTCGTAAACCGGGACCACGGCCTGCACGACGATCGGGCCCGTGTCGACGCCTTCGTCGAGGAAATGGACGGTGCATCCCGAGAACTTCACGCCGTATTCGAGGGCCTGCTTCGGGCCGTGCGTCCCCGGGAACGACGGCAGGAGCGCCGGGTGGATGTTGAGGATCCGGTTCGGGAACGCGCGGACGAACACCGGGGTCAGCACGCGCATGAAGCCGGCGAGGCAGACGAGCTCCGCCCCGCTCCGGCGGATGATCTCGACGAGCCGGGCGTCGAACTCCTCGCGGGTCGGGAAATCCTTGTGGTTCACCACCTCGGCGGGGATGCCGTGCTTTTTCGCGCGATCGAGGCCGTACGCGTCCGCCTTGTTGCTGATCACGATTCCGACCCGGCACGGGATCTCGCCCCGCTCCGACGCGTCGATGATCGCCTGGAGATTGGAGCCGCTGCCCGACACGAGCACCGCGATCGCCGGCTTCCCGCTCACGGTATCCTCCCCGTCAGTTCGACCCGCGACGGCCCTTTACGCCCCTTCCGGACGCTTCCGATGACCGCCGCGGGCACGCCCGCGCGCCGGAAATGCCGCAGCGCGAGGTCCGCATCCGCCGGCCGGAGCATCAGGACCATGCCGATCCCCATGTTGAACGTCCGGTACGCTTCGTCCTCCGGCAGCCGCGCGGCGGCGACGAGCGTCCGGAAGACGGGCGGAACCGTCCAGGTTCCCTTCTCGACCGTCGCCACGAGCCCGTGGGGAAGGGAACGGGGGACGTTGCCGGTGATGCCGCCGCCGGTCACGTGCGCCATTCCCCCGATGCGGATCCTGCGCGCCAGCGCGAGAACCGGCTTGACGTAGATGCGGGTCGGGCGGAGCAGCTCCTCGGACACCGTCGCGCCCCATTCCGGCACCCGCGAGGAGATCCTGAGCTTGAGGACGTCGAAGACGACCTTGCGCGCCAGGGAATAGCCGTTGCTGTGGAGTCCCGACGACAGCAGGCCCAGCAGGATGTCCCCCGGCCTGACCGACTTCCCGTCGATGATGTCCCGGCGGTCGACCGCGCCCACGGCGAATCCCGCAAGATCGAATTCTCCCCGCGCGTAGATCGAGGGCATTTCCGCGGTCTCCCCGCCGAGCAGCGCGCATCCGGCCTGCCGGCACCCCTCGGCGACCCCGGAGACCACGTCGGCCCCTTCCCGCGCGGACAACCTCCCGGTGGCGTAGTAATCGAGGAAGAACAGCGGCTCCGCCCCGTGCACGAGGATGTCGTTGACGCACATCGCGACGAGGTCGATCCCGACCGTCCCGAGCCGTCGCGCCATCGCGGCAACTT
>JBLNEU010000384.1:0-2740 GCA_050263015.1 Deltaproteobacteria bacterium
AGAAGGAACTCCTGCTCCGCCTCGAGAGTCACTCCGCGGCGCCGAACCAGGTCCCGCGCGGGCTTGCCCGCCGCGGAGGACCGGAGGAGATCGCGGAAGACCGTCGACGCCGCGGCGAGGACCTTGTAGAGATCATCGTCGGGCCGCCGGTCGGCTCCGCCCCCCGCCTCGTACCGGACCTGGATCCCGTACCGTTCCCCGAGGTCCTCGACCGCCTCGGCGAATGTCAGGCTGCGCGCCTTCATGAGGAAATGAAAGACCGACCCCCCTTCCCCGCAGCCGAAGCAGTGGAAGATCTGCTTGGAAGGATGCACGAAAAAGGAGGGGGTCTTCTCCCGGTGGAACGGGCACAGGCCCCGGAAGCTCGCGCCGCTCCGCGAGAGGCGGACGGTTTCGGAGACGACCTCGACGATATCCGCCCGTTCCCGTATCTCCCGAAGCGTGCTTTCGGAGATCCGCCCCCCCAAATCGACCTCTGGCCTCTTTCTCCCCGGAAAAAAATCCCGGGCGACGGCGTCGCCCGGGATGCTGCTTATCCCGCCGGACGGTCAGCCCGCAAGAAGACGCCGGACGACCTCGTTGACCATCTTCCCGTCGGCGCGGCCGGCCACCTTCGGCATCAGTTCCTTCATGACCCGGCCCAGGTCCGCCTGCGACGTCGCGCCGACGGCGGCGACCGCCTCCCGCACGAGGATTTCGACCTCCGCCGCCGACAGCCCCTTCGGCAGGTACGCCTCCAGGACGGCGATCTCCTTCGACTCCTTCTCCGCCAGTTCCGGCCTGTTCCCCTTGACGTACAGCTCGATGGCCTCGCGGCGCTGCTTGATCATCGTGCCGAGCAGCTTGACGACGGCGTCGTCGCCGATTTCCCCCCGGGCGTCGATCTCCCGGTTCTTGATCGCGGCGATCGCCATGCGCAGGGCGGACAGCGCCAGGGAGTCGCGCTCCTTGGTCGCCTTGCGCAGGTCCTCATGGATCCGCTCCTTGAGGCCCATCGGCTACTGGCTCATCTTCTTCATCTTCTTCAACGCGCGCTTCCTGGCCGCGAGGGCCTTCTTCTTCCTTTTGACACTCGGCTTCTCGTAATGTTCGCGCTTGCGGATTTCCGAAAGAATTCCAGCCTTTTCGCATTGCTTCTTGAATCGTTTGAGAACGCTCTCGAAGGGCTCCTCTTCCTTCACGCGGACGCCCGGCATAGATGGATCACCCCTTCCCTGGCCGACTTATCGCCTAAAAATATAATATGTTACGCGTTTCCACCCCCAAGTCAAGCTACCCGATCTTGTGGCCGAGGGGCCTGCCCCCGATCAGGTGGAGATGGAGGTGGGGGACGATCTGCCCCCCGTCGTCGCCGTTGTTGATGACGATCCGGTACCCGGACTCGGCGATCCCCTTCTCGTTGGCGATCTTCGCGGCCAGCCGGAGCATCTTCCCCAGGACGGCGACGTCCTTCACCCCCGCCTCGTTGAGGTTGACCATGTGCTCCTTCGGCACCACGATCACGTGGACGGGAGCCACGGGGTTGATGTCCGGCACGGCAACCAGGTCGTGGTCCTCGTGGATCGGCTGGGACGGCACTTCCTTCCGGACGATCCTGCAGAATATGCAATCGTCGCCCATCGTCATCTCCCTCCGCGCCTGTAGGCGCTGCGATAGAAGCATGTCCGCTCGCCGGTGTGGCATGCCGGCCCCGCCTGGCGCACGCGGTACAGAATCGTGTCGACGTCGCAATCGTACAGCACCTCCTCCACCTCCTGGAAGTGCCCCGAAGTCTCCCCCTTGATCCAGAGGGACTTGCGCGAGCGGCTCCAGTACGAGGCGCGCCCCGTGGCGAACGTGCTCCTGAGCGCGTCGGCGTTCGCCCAGGCGACCATCAGCACCGCGTTGTCGGACACGTCCTGCGTCACCACGGGCACGAGGCCCCGCCCGTCGAACTTCACGATCCCGATCAGCTCGTCCGCCGTCAACGCTCCCTCCCTCGGGCCGCAAAGCGCGGTCGTCCCTCTTCCGCGGGACTTCCGTCTCGCGCGGCGGCTCCGAAACCCCTTACGCCGCGAAGGGCGGTCGCCCCGCTCCCCCGACGGAATGCCACCCTGCGGGACTTCCTTCTCGCGCGGCGGCTCCGAAACCCCTTACGCCGCGAAGGGCGGTCGCATAATCACGCCCCGCGCCCGCAGGTACTCCTTCGCCTCCGCTACCGTGTGCTCCCGGTAATGGAAGATCGAGGCCGCGAGAACGGCATCCGCCCTCCCTTCGGTCAGCCCCGCCAGGAGGTGATCGAGGGTCCCCACGCCGCCGGAGGCGATCACCGGGATGCCCACCCGGTCCGCGACGGCGCGCGTCAGCGGAATGTCGTACCCGTCCCGCGTCCCGTCGCGGTCCATGCTCGTCAGCAGGATCTCGCCGGCCCCCGCTTCCTCCATCCGCGCCGCCCACGCAACCGCGTCCAGCCCCGCGGGCCTTCGGCCGCCGTGGGTGTAGACCTCCCATTTTCCCGGCGTCCCCGGCACGGCGCGCGCGTCGACCGCCACCACCGTGCACTGGCTGCCGAACCGCTCCGCGGCCCGGCGAACGAAATCCGGGTCGGCCACCGCGGCGGTGTTGATCGACACCTTGTCGGCGCCCGCCGAAAGGAGCGCGCGGATGTCGTCCAGGGTCCGCACGCCCCCGCCCACCGTCAGCGGCATGAAGACCTGCTCCGCCGTCCTCCGCACGACGTCGATCAGGATGTCGCGCTTCT
>JBLNEU010000385.1:0-6275 GCA_050263015.1 Deltaproteobacteria bacterium
GAGCCGCACTACCAGATCGTGATCGACCGGAAGGGCGCGATGGACGAGGTCACGGTTCTCGTCGAGGTCTCGGAGGGGATCTTCTTCGACCAGATGCGGCGGCAGAAGGAGATGGTGGAGAAGCTCCAGAAGAGGATCGCCCAGGAACTGGGGATCGGCGCCGAGGTCCGGCTCGTCGAGAAGAAGAAGCTCGACCGCTTCGAGGGGAAGGCGAAGCGGGTCATCGACAATCGGAAGCTGTAGGCGTCCGATGGGGACGGGGACGCTGTACGTCGTGGCGACGCCGCTCGGGAACCTGGAGGATGTGACTCTCCGGGCGATCCGGGTTCTTGCGGAGGCGTCGGTCGTCGCCTGCGAGGACACGCGGCGGACGGTGAAGCTCCTCAACCGCCACGGGATCCGCACGCCGCTTTCGATCTTCCACGAACACAACAAGGCGCGCGCCGGGGCCGTCATCCTGCGGCGGCTCCGGGACGGCGACAGCGTGGCCCTCGTCTCGGACGCCGGGACGCCCGCCATCTCCGACCCCGGCTACGAGCTCGTCCGCGAGGCGATCGCGGCGGGGATCCGCGTCGAGGTCGTCCCGGGGCCGTCGGCGCTGATCGCCGCGCTCGTCGTCTCGGGCCTGCCGACGGACCGGTTCGCCTTCGAGGGGTTCCTCACGAGCCGGAAGGAGAAGCGCCGAAAGGCGATGCAGGCGCTTTCGGGCGAAACGCGGACGATGATCTTCTACGAGTCCCCGCAGCGGATCGGCGCGTTCCTTGCGGAGGCGGCCGAGGTCTTCGGCGACCGGCGGGCGTGCGTGGTCCGGGAGCTGACCAAGGTCCACGAGGAGATCCTGCGCGGGACGCTGTCCGGGCTGGCGGCGGAGATCGCCGGCCGCGCGTCGGTGCTCGGCGAGATCACGGTCGTGGTCGGCGGCGCGTCGAAGACGGTGGAGCTGTCGGCCGAGGAGGTCGTGCGGAGCGCCCTCGGGGACGCGTCCGGCTCGTCGCGGGATCTCGCGCGCGAGATCGCGGCGCGGACGGGGCTTTCGCGGAAGGCGGTCTACGCGGAGATCCTGCGCCAGCGCCCGCCGCGGTCAGGGGGACACTCCTGATCCGGAAACGCCTCGCCTGATATCAGGTCATTGGCCGAGGAGTGTCCCCCGCACGGGTTACTTCTTCTTCTCGCTCACCTTGACCAGCAGGGAATCCGACACGTTCGCGACCATCCCGTGGAAGGTCGCCTTGGCCTTCTGGAACGCGGCGTTCGACAGGATCTTCTCCAGCGCCGCGAGATTCTCCAGGTCGACCTGGACGACCCGCTGGGGAGAGGACCCGCCGAAGATGCTCTTGTAGGTCCGCACGGCCTTGACGCCCGGGAACTTGACCCAGATGTCCTTTCCGGCGCCGGCAACGTACCGGTCGTACTCCTTCTGCTTTCCGGGAACGATGTCGAAGCGGTACTCGAACGTGATCATCGTGCGATCTCCTTTCAGGATGTCGTGGCTACGCGGTAACGTACCAGAGGATCGGGGGGAGCGTCAATCGACGGCGAGCACGATCTTGCCGAACTGCCGTTTCTCCTCGAGACGGCGCTGCGCCTCGCGCGCCTGGGCGAGGGGAAGGACCGTGTCGACGACCGGCCGGAGCCGGCCGGTCGCGACGACCCGGACCAGGTCGGCGAACTCCGCGTGGGTGCCCATCGTGGAGCCGTAGACGGTGAGCTGGTTCCAGAAGATGCGCGCGATGTCCTCCTCCGGGTCGGCCCCGGTGGTGGCCCCGCACGTGAGGAGCCGTCCCCCCCTGGCAAGCGACGCGATCGACCGTTTCCAGGTGGCCTTTCCGACGGAGTCGAGGACGATATCGACGCCGCGCCTGCCGGTGAGGCGGCGGACCTCGCGGGAGAAATCGCCCGCCGAATGGTCGACGCCGAAGTCGGCGCCGAGCTCCCGCGCCCGCGCGAGCTTGTCGGCGCTGCCGGACGTCACGCAGACGACGAGTCCGAGCATCTTCGCGATCTGCAGGGCCGCGATCGAGACGCCGCCCCCGATGCCGATGACGAGGAGCGATTCGCCCGGCTTGACCCGGGCCTTCGTGACGAGCATCCGCCACGCCGTGAGGTAAGTGAGCGGGAACGCCGCGGCCTCCTCCCAGGAGAGGGCCTCCGGTTTCGGGCGCGCGTTGACCGCGGGGACGACCACGTGCTCGGCGAACGTCCCCGCGATGTGCTCGCCGATCAGGTGGAACGTGACGCACAGGGAATGCTCGCCGCGCAGGCAGAACTCGCATGTGCCGCAGCTGATCCCGGGATTGAGGACGACCTCGTCGCCGGGTTTCACCCCGGTCACGCCGTCGCCCACCGACTCGACCGTCCCGGCCCCGTCGGATCCGAGCACGTGGGGGAAGGCAAGCGTGATCCCCGGGATCCCGTTCCGGACGAAGATGTCGAGGTGGTTGAGCGCCGCCGCCCGGACCCGGACGCGCACCTGCCCGGGGCCGGCGGTGGGCGCGGGCACGTCGCCGTAGAGGATGTGGTCGAGTCCGCCGTGCGCGCGCAGGAACGCGGCCCTCAAGGCGTTCTCCCGGTCACGGCTCGATCTTGTGGCGCTTCATGAGATCGTCCAGGGCGTCGGCGCCGATGTTGAGCAGCTCCGCCGCCCGGTCCCTGTCCCACTCCGCGAGGGCCAGGGCCTGGAGGACCATGGGTTTTTCGAGATCCCCGATTGCGTCGTCGATTGCGGGCGCCGCCGGCTCGGCTCCGGCGCCTTCCGCCCTCCGTCGCTTGCGCCCGTAAAGGATCTCGGTGGGGAGGTCGGCGGCGTCCACGATGGAGCCCTGTTTCTTGCGCGCCGATATCGACCGGACCAGGTCCCGGAGTTCCCGCGTGTTCCCCGGCCACGGGTAGCCCGCGAGGGCCGAGACGGCCGCCTCGCTGAAGCCGCGGAGCGGCTTCTTCCGGTTCCGGTTCGCTTCGTAGAGGAAGTGGTGGAGCAGGAGCGGGATATCGTCGGCCCTTTCCCGGAGCGGGGGGACGGCGATCGTTCCCGGCGCCAGGAGATCCCGGAGGCCGGCCGGGAATTTTCCCTTCGCGACCGCCTCGTCGAGGTTCGCCGCGGAGGACGCCGCCAGGCGGACGTCCACCTCCACGTTCCTGTCGCTGCCGACCGGGGAAAGCGTCTTCGTTTCCAGGAGGCGGAGAAGGCGTTCCTGCACGCCGGGGGAGGCCTCGGCGATCTCGGCCAGGAACACGGTCCCGTGGTTGGCCATCTCGACCTTGCCGGCCCTGGGCAGGACGGCCCGCGCGTAAGCTCCCGGGGCGTGCCCGAACAGGTCGCTCGTCAGCGCCTCCTCCGTCGTGCCCGCGCAGTAGACCGGGACGAACAGGCCCGCGGACCGCGCGCTCTGGTAATGGATGACCTTCGCGAAGAAGGATCGCCCGGTGCCGCGCTCGCCCGCGAGGAGAACCGGGGTATCGATGTCGGAGAGCCGCCGGATGGCCCCGGCGATCTCCTGCGCGGCGGCTCCGGCGCCCAGGATGGCCTGGAACTGGTGCTCCCCGCGCGACGCGGCCTTGAGGAAGAGGTTCTCCCGCTTGAGCTGTCGCTGCGCGTGCGCCTTTTCGACGAGGTTCAGGACCTCCTCCGCCTTGAACGGCTTCGTCAGGTAGTGGAACGCGCCCGCGCGCATCGCCTCGATGGCGCTGTCGACGGTGCCGAAGCCGGTCATCAGGACCACCTCGGCGTCCAGCCGGAGATTCTTGGCCGTCCGGAGGAGCTCGATCCCGTCGACGCCGGGCATCTTGAGGTCGGTGAGGATCACGTCGTAGCGCCCGCGCTCGAGCTTGTCGATCCCGGCCGTCCCGCTGTCGGCGCTCTCGACCTCCCAGCCGCTCTCGCCGAACAGGCTCTTCAGGAAGTCGAGGATCTGCGGCTCGTCGTCGACGATCAGGATGCGCCTGGTGATCGCGGGGCTCACGGAGTCATCGCCTCCGGAGCGCCCAGAAAAGGATTCCGCCCCCGGCCGCCAGGATGACGACGAGGGAGCCGACTTCCAGGTTCCTGTACCGCGACCGCGAGGCCCTCTCGGTCGCCGCGCGCTGCTCGAACGTCCCGGGCTCCGCGGGCACGTTGTCCGTCGCGGCGGCGGACGCCGGCTGCGGGCAAGGCAGGAGGAGCAGCAGGGAGACGAGGATCGTCCGCAGGCGCCTCATGGGCCAATTTATACCACGAAACGGAGCCGCGCCGCGCAGTGGGCGCACCGGTCGCCCGACAGCCCGTCGGCGAACGTCCGGTACCCGGCCCGTCGGACGATCGCCTTGCCGCACCGGGGGCACGACGTGTCCTCGGCCCCGGGGAGGCGATGGTTCCCCACGTAGACGTACGGGAGCTTTTCGCGCCCGATGCGGTACGCCGCCTCGAGCCGGGCCGGGGGCGTCGGAGGGGCGGTGAACCGGAAGTGCGGGAAGTAGCGCGAGAAGTGGAGCGGGATCTCCGGGTCGATCGACGCGACGAAGTCCACGACCTTCCGGATCGCCTCGTCGGAGTCGTTCTCCCCGGTGACGAGGAGGGTCGTGACCTCCACGTGGACCGCCCGGGCGCTTGCCCGGATCGTTTCCAGCACCGGCTCGAGTCTTCCGCCGCAGACCTTCCGGTAGAACTCCGGGTCCATCGATTTCAGGTCGATGTTCATCGCGTCGACGAGGGGGAGAAGCTCCGCGAGCGGGCCGGGATTGACATACCCGTTCGTGACGAGGACGTTGGCCAGACCCTCTTTCCGGAACGCCCGGGCGCAGTCGGCCACGAACTCGAACCAGATCATCGGCTCATTGTAGGTGTAGGCGATCCCGACGGAGCCGGCTTCCCGGGCGGCCCGGACGAGATCCGGGATCGTCACGTCCGACACGGGCACCTCGGCGCGGGCGAGGTGGACGTTCTGGCAGAAGCCGCACCGGAAGTTGCACCCCACCGACCCGACCGAGAGGATCTCCCTGCCCGGATGGAAATGGAAGAGCGGCTTCTTCTCGATGGGGTCGAGCTGGATTCCGGAGACCTTGCCGTAGGTGAGCGCGTGGAGCGTGCCGCCCCGGTTCTCCCGGACCCGGCAGATCCCGCGCTTCCCCTCGGCGATGAGGCATTCGTCCGGGCAAAGCTCGCACCGGACGCTTCCGTCTTCCGGACGCCACCGGCCGGCGACCTTCGCGGCCGTTTCCCGGCTCGGCGGCAGAACGTCAGTGGCGCACATGGAATCCCTCGAAATCCTCCGAGGGGTCGCGCCACTCGACGGCGACGTCGGTGACGTGTGCCCCGGGAGGCCCCTCGCGCATGAAGGCGATGGCCTTCTCGACCGCCGCGCGCTCCCCCTGGAGGACCGCTTCGACGCGCCGGTCGGGAAGGTTGCGGACGAAGCCGCGCACGCCCAGCTCCCGCGCCACGTCCCTGGTCGACGCGCGGAACCAGACTCCCTGGACCCGCCCCGCCACCACGACGCGGGCCTCCGATCCCGCCTTCATGCCGGCTCCTCCGCTTCGGCCATATCCAGGAACTGCTTCTCGCTGAGCACGGCGATCCCCATCTCCCGGGCCCTGGCGAGCTTCGACCCGGGATCCGCGCCGGCCACGAGGAAATCGACATTGCGGCTGATCCCCGCCGCGACGTTGCCGCCCGCCTTCCGGACCATCTCCTGGGCCTTCGCCCGCGGAATCTCCAGCGTTCCCGTGAAGAGGAACGTCTTTCCGGCGAGCGGTCCGGAACGGCGCGCCTCGGGACGGACGTCGACCGCGCGAAGAAGCCGGTCCACCGTCCGCCTCCCTTCCGGGGACGCGAAGTACGCGGCCACGCTGCGGGCGACCTCCGGGCCGATCTCGTGGACCTCCTGCAGCGCTTCCTCCGTCGCCTCGCGGACCGCGTCGAGCGTCCGGAAGCGCCGGGCGAGGACCTCGGCGGTATGTTCCCCGACGTGCTTGATCCCGAGGGCGAACAGGAAACGGGACAGCGGCGGCGTGCGGCTCCGCTCGATGGCGCGGAGGAGATTGTCCGCGGACTTCTCCCCGAGGCGCTCCTGCGCCGCCAGCGTCTCCCGGTCGAGAGCGAAAAGGTCGGCGGGCTCCGAGACGAGTCCCTCGTCGACGAGCATCGACACGATCTTCGTCCCCATGCCGTCGATGTCCATCGCGTCCTTGGACACGAAATGCCGGAGCGACACCTTGCGCCGCGCCACGCAATCCTTTCCCGTGCACCGGTGGGCGGCCTCTCCCGGGACCCGCTCGACCGGGGACGCGCAGACCGGGCACCG